>DATMYU010000075.1:0-3021 GCA_035560775.1 Desulfosporosinus sp. | reverse complement strand
AGATTATTACACTTTCATCCATCATTTTACCTCCTCGTTTACCTCTCTATTCGTATCATAAAGCACTCACCCTAAATGAACCCTAAATGGAAAGTGCGCTATAGGATTAATCTTTCCTATAGGCACTGAACGCAGAGCCGTATATATCAAGGGTTTTCGCACTTATTCTCTAAATATACAGAATATCTTTAAAATAAATTTTATTTATTTTTCTTCAAACCTTTCATCACCCTTTTGCACATTTCATCAAGTTCCGCAGCTTTTGGATATGCCCAGGCATACCCGCTGGCTTCCATATAGCCTCTTTGCTCCAACTGTTCAAGCAAACGAAAATCTTCCTTTTTACTTGCCAGATTGCCTTTGACCAGCTCGTCAAACTGATAGAGATCGCAGGTGACCTGGTCTGTCATGACTCTATAATTTCCCCGGCCGCTTTCCAGGATCTGAGCGATGCCTGCTTCTGCCAATCTTTTACGCAGCAAATAGGTGGTGGCATGAAAGTTTGTTTGGGCTCTTTCACAGTCATAGTCCGGCCAAACCGCATCCGCTATCTTTTCCCAACTGACCGGCACACCCTTTTTATGGACTAAAAATGCCAGTATTTCCTTTGCTTTCGAGTTCTTCCAAGTCATTGCTTCTCCGTTTAAGAACACCTCAAAGTTGCCGAAGCATTGCATAAACGGTTTTCCGGAACGCGTTGCTGTTCTCTTGGTCTTTAATAATCGCCTTATGGTTTTGCCCAGTCTTTCTTCCGTCAGTGGCTTCATAATGTAATCCATCGCCTGCACTTCAAAAGCCTCTACCGCATATTGATTAAAGGCAGTGACAAAAATGATTTCGATAGTTTCATTCAGGTTTTGTATTTGTTCTGATAATTGGAGGCCATTCACACCCGGCATTTCGATATCCAGGAAAACCGCATCCAGCGGATTCTCTCTTAAATAGGCGAGCAGCTGTTCTCCGGTTTCAAACAAACCGCACAAATTGAGCTCCGTTATATCTGAAACCATTCTTTGAAACCGTTCCAGCACGTGTCTTTCATCGTCTACTGCCGCAACCCTCATAGTCATCCAACCTCCGGTATCGATAATTTTACGCAGGTATGTCCCGACTCACTGCTGATTTCCAGCCCTCTTCCATATAATTTGAGAAGCCGGTTGTGGATATTGAGAAGTCCGACACCCTGGTCCAGACCTAACCCGTCTAAAAGCGCCGCCAGCTTTTCTCCGCTGATGCCGACACCGTCATCTTCAATCTCTATGCAAATGTTCTCATTTTTCTGCTTCATCCTCACAAAGACGGTTCCGCCGCCCGGTTTTTTGGAAATACCATGCCGGACGGCATTTTCGACCAGAGGTTGGAGAATAAGCACCGGTATTTGAACATCCGGCGGTATTTCGATCTTTTTTTGCAGCTGTATTTTCTGTCCGAAACGCGCTTGTTCGATATGGAAGTACGTATCGACAAACTCCAGCTCTTTTTCGATCGTCGCCATTTTATCCAGGTTGTTAAATTCCAGGCTGCCTCTTAAATAGATTGCCAAATCGATAATCAGTTTGCCTGCTTGCTTCCCGTCCTTTTCACACACGTTGGCAATTGCGCTGAGCGCATTGTAGAGAAAATGCGGCTTGATCTGAGCTTGCAAAAACGACATTTCCGTCGCCATGATTTGATCCTTGAGCCTATCTGCCTCGAGTAGCTTTTCATTGTATAAAATAAGCTTTTTGTGGTTCATGGCCTGCTGCCTCGCCTGAACATAAGACATTGCCAGAATGACAGCAAAATTCCCGAATAAAAACATACACGATAAATAGATGCTGCCAATGACCTTATAGTTGAGAATATCTTCATTGATCGTGAAAACAAAGACGCAGACGGCGATGAACATTAAGATCGCATTGTCTCTTTTCCGGAGCACTGATTTCATTAATACGCCCATGACATAAAGCATTTGCAGCAGTAACAGCAGGTATATGTAATTCGTCAGAGATGACATGAACGCGGGGCCTGCAAGCAGGAGAAGTCCGTCAAAAACAAAGGTGGGGAGAAGGACAAGGCCCGCTATTCTTTTCTTATAGTCCATAGGATATAGACTGTGAACAAATAAGATCCCCATGGGCACGTAATTATAGCCCGTTAAATAGTTCAGATACATTCTAAGGTCAAATGATGCGTTGGGGAAGAGGATCATCAGTGGCGTTTCGCCCCATATCAGGGAACGCAAAACTGTTATAAAACAAAGAATACTGAAAAACAGCGCTGTCTTATTTTTGGTCTGCAGGAGAAAAAGAAAAAAATAATGAAGGCCGAATATTAAAACGCCGCCGATGAAGAACAGCTGAAGTACCAATAAAATCATTTTTTGCTGCGCCAATACCTGTTTAGACCCAAATACAGGGACAACGCGAAGCCCTCCTGTAGCGTAATTCAAATTGGCTACCTGAAAAACCAGCTCAATCTCCTGTGTATCCTCCGGTAAATCTATAATGCGTGTTTCTTCACCCTCTTTGAAATCTGCCTGGTTGTCCGATGCCTTGCCAACTTCCGCTATCAGCTGTTCATTGACATATAGCTTATAAGCAGTGGCAACATTTTGAATGCGAAGAGCAGGGTCTCTGAGTGTCGATGGATAGCTAAGCAACAACCTGTAGGTGGCAATACCTTGACGGGTATAAGGTGTACCGGCATTATCAGACCAAATGCCCGGAACTTTCATGAACGAATCCATTTGTGGCCTCTGTCCGGAATTGAAATCTTCCGGCATCAGCAGTTTGTTCCAATAGAATTCCCACTGTCCATCTAAGGAAACTAATTTATTGTGACTAAAATCAAGGCCTGACAAATCTGCCCTGCCGCTATTTGCAATGACTGAACTTGGTGATATCGTCATGACTAGGGCACAGAGCATCATAACCGGGATGAATATGACGAGCAGTATCCGCCATTTTGAACTGATCTTTATCCATACTCTTTTTAGATCCACAATGCAACCATTCACTTTCAACTTACTTTTTATATATC
>DATMYU010000074.1:0-30320 GCA_035560775.1 Desulfosporosinus sp. | reverse complement strand
GTCGCTAACTGAGCAGATTGTGCGCTTGCCTGAATTTTTGCACATTCGCGCGCTGTTTCCATATATTGATACAGGTTTTCGTCCGGTGTGCCGATCGGAACAGCACAGCCAGTCCCGATCGTGAACCCCTTTGGGCTGTCATACGCTTTGCGGTAACATAAACGAACGCCTTCGTCGATAGTTTCCTTGGTTCCCAAGTAAAGCACATCGACCGGCGGCAAATTGCCGACCAGATGAACTTTATCCCCAATGGTTTCTTGGGCAGATGCCAAATCAACAACGTTATCGATGCTGATGGCGCTACATCCAGTTTCCGCCATATCGACGAGATTTCTGGTCGTGTCGCCGCAAATGTGGTAAACGATGCCGTTTGCGCTGATCTTCTTGAGTTCGTCGAAAACATAGGTGGTGTACGGCTTGGAGAACTCCTGGAACACCTTTCGGCTCAGGAGACTACCTGATGCAACCGGATCCATCATAGCCACAGAACTGCCTTCTTTCAGGAAGCGTGTATGCACCTTGATAAGCACGTCGGCGGCAAACTTGATAAGCTTGTGAACCTGCTCCGGCGCGCGATAAATGCCGCGCAGAAGGTTCTCTGTATTGGCAAAACGCGCTGCCAACGTAAAGGGACCCTCGATACCAATGCCAATCGAACCGACTTCATTACCAACCTCCTCTTGCAGTCTGTGAAACACTTCATAGGTGTGTTGGAAGGTATAATCCTGTTCTGAGCACACGAGGTCAAGATCGAGAACTCCCAGGTCGTTTAAATCGGGGACAGGTGGACGTTTGACCGAGTTCGGCCCGATTTCGTTGATGTGAAGCTCACCGCCAAACAATCCGACGAGCGCATCGGTGTCATACTGGGTGGATACAACATCGTAGCCTAATTCCCGATAAGCATTAAGCAGGACTTTTGTACGAAGCTCTGGGTTCTCTCTCCACTCGCTATATTTCAGCCGCAACAGATCACCAGCCGCACAACCGTAGGACAGAGTAATAGGCATTCTGTCTACTTGTTCTCCCTGTGTAATCGCCCTTATACGCTCAAGAGGAGTCATTTGATCATTTTTGTGCATTTTACCACATACCTTCTTTCACCATACTGAAACAGTGGGTAAAGAAAACTTGGCTGGCGCCCGAAGACACTGTCTTCGCACGTATTAGTCATTCTGTCAGCCGCAGGCACCGGCGGCCGCCTAGTTGCACTTATACCACCCGAATTATGCCGCCCAAAACTTGTACTTTCTGTATAGGTATTAAAAAGCTGGAACAACTGCGACACCGTATTTATCCTGAATGAACTTTTTAACTTCTGGTGAATTTAGCGCTTGATCTAATTTCTTGATCTCTGGCCGGTTTTCGTCCCCTTGGCGAACGACAACTATGTTGGCATAAGGAGAGTTGGCATCTTCTCTAAAGAGAGCTGAATTAGGGTCAATTTTGGCATCCAAGATATAATTTGTATTAATGACTGCCGCATCCACATCTGGAAGACTTCGGGTTAATTGAGCAGCATCAATTTCATTGAACGTCAATTTCTTAGGATTATCAATAATATCTTTTGGCGTAGCACTAAAATTGGTAATCCCGTCCTTAAGCTTAATTAGTCCATTGGCTTGTAATAAAGCCAGCGCCCGATACTCGTTAGAAGGATTATTGGGAATAGCGATACTTGCACCATCTTTCAATTCACCAATGGCCTTGATTTTCTGAGAGTACAAACCGATCGGTTCAACATGGACTTTAGCTGTTACCACAAAATTATAGCCTTTTTCCTTAGCCACTGAATCAAGATAGGGAACGTGCTGGAAGTAATTAGCATCAATTTGTTTATCTGCCAGAGCAGGGTTCAACTGACCCTCGTCATCTAAGACAACGACTTCTAAATCGACGCCTTGCTCTTTAAGGGTCGGTTTAATAAAATTCAAGATCTCTGCATGAGGAACTACAGCGGCACCAACTTTAAGTTTCACTAGACTTGAGGCAGTTGTCGGAGTTGCAGGAGCATTAGTAGTACTCGCCTTTTCAGTAGCGCAACCAATCACCATCATACCTAATAAAATAGTCATCCCTACTATAAGTCCAATTTTCTTTCTCATCGTTCTCCACTCTCCATTTCATTTTTTTCTAAAATTACTCAAACTTATAGCGTTTCCTATCAATATTCTTAGCAATTAAATTACCCAGCATTTGTACACCCTGTACTAAGAATATTAGGACAAGTACTGTAGCAATCATGATATCGTCCCGATACCGCATGTAACCATAGCGGATAGCTAGACTACCTAAACCTCCAGCACCAATGGCTCCGGCCGTGGCGGTGAAGCTTGTAATTGTTATAATTGCCAGGGTAATACCCCTAACCAACGATGATAACGTTTCCGGAACCAACACTTTGCGGACAATCTCGCCTGGGGTTGCACCCATTGCCAAGGCGGCCTCAATCTTACCCCTATCAACTTCTTTTAAGCAATTCTCGATTAACCTGGCCACAAAAGGAGCAGAACCAATGGCTAGTGGTACAACAGCAGCAGTAGACCCAAGGGTAGTACCTACAATAAAGCGCGACAACGGCAATAAGATTACAATCAATATGATAAACGGAAATGAACGGGCGATGTTTATGACGGTACCAAGCACTTTGTTCAACCAGGGAAGTTCGAATATATGACCCTTTTCAGTCACCACCAACAAAATACCTAAAGGTAAACCTATAATTAGTGCTACGAGGGTTGAGAGTACGACCATGTAAAGTGTTTCCCCTACAGCAACCGTAAGTAGGGGTATTAAATCATCCTGCATCCTTACTCACCCCCAAGATCAATTTTTCTTTAAGGGATGTTGGTCTCTGTTTATTGACAAATAGCTTAGTCGTGTCACTCTGGGGATCAGCAAACAATTCATCGATAGTACCTGTTTCAATAATTTCCCCGTGCTCGATCACTGCAACATTACGGCAAATATATTTAAGCACATCCATTTCATGAGTAATTAAAACAATGGTCAAATTTAACTTGCGATTAATTTCATGTAAAAGATCCAGAATTGAGTAAGTTGTTCTGGGATCTAAAGAAGAAGTTGCTTCATCACTGAGCAGAACTTCGGGATTGTTAGCCAAGGAACGTGCTATTCCAACCCTCTGTTTCTGCCCCCCACTTAGCTGAGCGGGGTAAGCATTAGCCTTGTCTGATAAACCCACTAACTCTATAATTTCCCCGACTCTTTCTTTGATCTTTGCCTTGGGGTATCTAGCAACTTCTAGAGCAAAAGCTATATTTTTGAAAACAGTCATGGAATCATAAAGATTAAAAAGCTGAAAAATCATCCCAATTTTTTTCCGTGCTTGCCTAAGATCACCTTTATTTAGCCGAGTGATCTCTTTTCCAGCGATATAAATTGAACCTGAGTCAGGCTCTTCTAAACGATTAAGACAACGGATCAAAGTAGATTTTCCAGCTCCACTGAAGCCAACAATTCCGTAGATGTCACCTTTTTTGATTTCAAGGTTAATGTTCTTTAAGGCTGGGATTTTACTTTCAGGAGTGACAAACGATTTGCTCAGATTAGTTATTCTGATCAAACTCCTCCCTCCTTCCTTATAAGTTTCGTTCGTGTAACGTTTACTGGTTTCTGATAATTGCTAAAAACAGCACCATATAGATCATCGCCAAGTCTAGTAATGACATATCTCCTTACTTTCCGATAAATTAAAGAGGTCAGACAATATCCTCTTCCTTTTGAGGATTTGTCTGGCCTCCAAGTTTTTGGTCAGCCATAATATTATATCCTTTAGTTCAACTGAATTAACCGTACATCACTTGTGCCATGGATAGGGCACGTTTGCTATAGATTACGGGAATACCAATGACTTTAGCCTGACGTTTCACATTACTCATTGTATTGTGATTTATATAGTCGCAAAAGACAATAACTTTCTCTATGTTCTTTGGAACAACCTTATTGAAAGATGATTTATTACGGCCGCTCCAATGAACTATTTCCTTGACACCTTCTTGTCTAAGCATTAATGGTATATTACCAAGATGGTCTGCACCGACAACTAGGACCTTCATTAATCATACCTCCTCATCTTTCAATTAGGGTTCCTTAGAACTAATGATCGTTAACTACTATTGTTCTTGAAATAGAGCTGTACTTAAATACCTTTCACCCGTATCTGGCAAAATGGCTACAATTAGCTTTCCCTTGTTTTCTGGACGTTTGGCGAGCTGTAAGGCAGCAAAAACAGCTGCACCGGAGGAAATCCCAATCAATAATCCTTCTTGCTTAGCCAACTGTCGACCGGTTTCCAGAGCTTCCTCATTTTTCACTTTATAAATCTCATCGACTATACCAAGGTTAAGCACGTCCGGTAAAAAACCAGCACCAATACCTTGAATCTTGTGTGGCCCTGGCTGGCCTCCAGACAGTACGGGCGAATCGAACGGTTCGACCGCGACCACTTTGATACCTGGCTTATATTTTTTGAGAACTTCACCTACGCCAGTTACTGTGCCACCGGTTCCTACTCCACTTACAAAAATATCCACTTGTCCATCAGTATCTTCCCAAATTTCTTCCGCGGTGGTTGCCCGATGTATTTCCGGATTAGCTGGGTTCTTAAACTGCTGTGGAATAAAGGAATTTGGTATCTGAGTAGCCAGTTCCTCCGCTTTAAGAATGGCTCCTTTCATCCCCGCTGCCCCTGGAGTAAGAACCAATTCAGCGCCATAGGCTTTGAGCAGAGAACGCCGCTCAAGGCTCATTGTTTCAGGCATAGTTAGGATTAATCTATATCCTTTGGCCGCAGTCACAAAGGCAAGCGCAATTCCTGTGTTTCCACTGGTCGGTTCAATAATCACACTATCCTTAGTCAACAGGCCTTTCTCTTCGGCATCTTTAATCATGCTAAAACCGATCCGATCCTTGACACTGCCCCCAGGGTTAAAGGACTCTAGTTTAACAACCACCTCAGCCTCTAGATTGGCAGCTGTTCGCGTAAGTCTCAACAGAGGCGTCTTACCAATTAGATCCGTTAAAGCATTATAGATTTTCGTCATTACTTTTAACCTCCTTAATTTTTCAAATACTGACCGGATAAAGAAAACTTGGCTGGCGCCAAACCGCAGGCGCAGGCGGCCGCCTTAGTTGCCCTTATACCACCAGAATTAGGCTACTCCAAAACTTATACTTTCTGTATAGGTATAAAGAAAACTTGGGTTAGCCAAGCACTGACCATGGATGACCGAGTGTCCCTATAGCCAAGACTCTAAGCTAACGTTCGAGATTAGAGCGCTGCCAAGGATGGCTTGTGCGCCGTTATGGCGAGAAGGGACCTTCCAGAAAGTATATAACTGTCAGTTATACTTTCTGCCCTGAAAATAACTCATCTTCATTCATCAGTGGTGCCGTTCAAGCGGCATAGGGGGGCTGACTAGTATAAAAAAAGACAGAACCTTGTAAATCAAGACTCTGTTTTTCTCTCATCTCTAATCAATTCATATAAAGTTTGTGCTTCGTTAGCCCTTATACTGTTCGGAGTCGCCAGAACCTGGACTTCTATAACATGATTTCCCATCTCTAAGGTGACATGATCACCTATCTTGACTTCTGCCGAGGGTTTAACAACCCGTCCGTTGATTTGAATTTTTTCCCCAACACATACATCCTTAGCAACTGTACGGCGCTTAATGAGGCGGGAAACCTTTAAGTATTTATCGATACGCATATATACCCCCCTTAGTTAGTACTAGGCACTGTGACGACGAGAAGGCACCGCCATGAACGGCAAGGTGTGTCTTGATGTGATGGGTAGCAACCCAAGATTTGTGCCCTCTAATGTGCAAAATCAGGCGCCAGGAAGAACCTGGCGCCTGATTTTATTACGAAAACCGAGAACTCATTTCTGGACTGCATCTTTAAGAGCCTTACCTGCTTTGAAGCCAGGTACTTTAGCAGCAGGAATTATTATAGCTTCCTTCGTTTGTGGGTTTCTTCCAGTCCGTTCCGCACGATCCTTTACTTCGAACGTCCCAAAACCAACCAGTTGTACCTTCTCACTTTGTGCCAACGACTCCTCGATTACCTCGAAAACAGCTTTGACTGCTTTTTCTGCATCCTTCTTGGACATGTCAGCCTTTTCTGCAACAGCGCTAACTAATTCAGCTTTATTCAAAAATAGTCCCTCCTAAAATAACTGATCTTTATCACGTCGTTTATATTTCGCGATAAAAAACCAATCTCCTTCTTTATTGGGTTAAATCACATTAATTAACCACTTTTTTCTTGAAATTTAGCTTTTTCCCAAAAAAAATCCATTTCATTAAGAGGTAGTTGTTGAAAGTCTAAACCATCTTTTTTACTTAACTCAACCATTTTAAGAAAACGGCTTTGGAATTTATGTATCGTTCCCCTTAGAACGTCTTCCGCATCAAGCTTTAAAAAGCGGGATAAATTTACTACAGAAAACATCAAATCCCCTAATTCTTCACGAATTCCTATTCCATCAGCCAAAGCACTTTTAAGTTCTTGTAATTCTTCTTCAACTTTCCCCCAAGGGCCATCGAGATCTGACCAATCAAACCCAACCTTGGCAACTCTTCGTTGCGTTGAAGAAGCCCACATAAGGGCAGGTAAACCCGCTGGATCGTTGAAGAAGGCTACCTCTTCATTTTCGCTTACCTTCTCCTCCTGCTTAATTCTATCCCAGGTCATGATCACGTCATCGGCTGTTTCAGCCTTCTCACTACCGAAAACATGGGGATGCCGGCGAATCAGCTTTTGGATAACCCCTTGGAGTACATCTTGAAGTTCGAAGTCACTGGCCTCTGTTGCTAGTTGAGTATGAAAAATAACTTGTAATAATAAGTCTCCCAACTCTTCACACAAATTATACATATCTTGTTTATCAATCGCGTCAAGTACTTCATAACTCTCTTCAATTAGGCACGGCTTTAGCGTATCATGAGTTTGTTCCCGGTCCCATGCACACCCTTTCTCAGAACGCAAGGTTGCCATCACTTTGGCCAACTTGGACAAGGAGATAACCTCGGAGTTCGGCGGCAAAACGATCGTCGTCAAATGATCATATGTCCCGTGATCTATCTCGAAGAGCGGCAGCTTGTCCACCTTTTCTCGGGAGGTACCGAGTGATTGTACAACATACACCCATGCATCATCCGGGTACGCAGTCATGAGATCTAATTTGACCTCAGAGACAATTAATTTATTATACACTTGAGGAACAATAAGCCATTCTTGCCCTGTCAGTCCTACGTCTTTAAGTGCATCATAATTACGTATTAGTACCCCATCAATCGGGTCAAACTTCAACACTCTGAAAATCTCATCTACGAAGCTCATAGCTGGATGGATCACGACCTCATATTCCTTCGCAAGCTTTTCTCCAATAAGTTGTACCGTTTTTTCTGCAACCATTGGATGCCCGGGAACTGCGTAGACGACCTCGTAGCCCTTTAGCAACTCCTCTCGCAACTGCTCCGTAATTCTTTCATACACCGCTTCGAAGGAAGCCTCCTTGGCATAAACCTCATCGAATGATTCCACACATATACCCTCGGCGATCAATTCCTGAACACAGGGATGCTCAGATGTTCGCACAAAGATTTTCTTCGCACCGCATATACGGCGGTAGTTTCCAAGGGTTAACTGTTCGAGTCCTGAAGGCCCTAACCCAATAACATGAAGACACGAGGGCATTTCATTCCACCTCCTGGGGATATTCTATCATAAAGTAAACTGGCTTGCACCAAGCCACTCAAAACTCATACCTGGAGACTTGGCAAAAAATTAAAGCGGCATTGCCGCTTTAATTATCTGAATTATTGGTCACTGTTCCATCTGTTTTGCTAAAAACCCAGCGGCTGTCTCTACCAGTTTGATTTCCAAGTCACCCATCTTCATATTTGCCTCTTTGGACATGAGTATCACCGTACCAATAGGGTCACCTTGAGAAATAATAGGCGCTATGACTTCACTAGTTATCTTACATTGATCGTCTTCCTCATTTTCAAGGCAGCTTTTACACAGGGCATGTTCTCCTGCCATGCCAATATGAATAATTTTTCGTTCCTCCATGGCCTGTTCAATGGCAGGACCTACCGCCTTATTCTGATATTCTTTCTTTGATGCTCCTGCAACTGCTATAATCGTATCCCGGTCAGAGATACAAGTAATATGCCCAGTTGCTTCGAATAGCGATTCAGCATACTCTTTGGCGAACTCTCCCAATTCTCGGATAGGGGAATATTTTTTTAATATGACTTCTCCTTCTCGATCTACAAAAATCTCTAACGGATCTCCTTCTCGAATTCGAAGAGTCCGACGTATTTCCTTTGGAATAACGACACGACCGAGGTCATCAATTCTTCTTACGATACCAGTTGCTTTCATAGACGTGCATTCCTCCTTTTTCCCGAAAACTCATTTCGTCCATTTCTTTTTATCACCTTAAATTCAATGATAGTATATATCTAGGGATTGCCAATTATTCATTTTTTTCCAATGCAAAACAAAAGAAGGCAAATTTTATTGCCTTCTTTTTGTTTCATCCGTTTCAATAGCCCTTTTCGTAGCCCTTTGCCCCTTGTAGGGGCACGATGCATCGCCCTCAGGTATGCGTGTCCTATGAAGCTGGCTGATATCCTTTTGAATATTCGACCTTCGCCTTTTTCCTCATATCATCAAAAAACGTTTGGAACTTCGCATCCTTCGCCGAATTCAGCGCATCTTGCTCCACTTGAGGCTTTGCCTTAGCATAATCTGCAGCTACTGCCGCTGTATGAGCATCAATCCGAATAACATGATAACCAAATTCCGTTTTCACGGGAACTTCTGAAATTGTACCCACTTTTTGGGCAAACGCTGCAGTTTCAAATTCAGGCACCATTTTTCCCTTAGTGAAGGTTTGGAGATCCCCGCCGGACTCCTTTGCTCCAGGCTCAATGGACTTGTCCTTAGCAAGTTGGATAAAATCGGCCCCCGCTTTAAGTTGCGCAATAATTGCTTTCGCTTCATCTTCCGTCTTAAGCAAGATATGATGAGCGGTTACACTTTCTGGCTGGCTATAATTGTCTTTATTTTTATCAAAGAAAGCTTTGACATCAGCATCGCTCGGTGCTTTTACGTCAGCCGTTATTTTCGAGTAGACCGCCAAAAAATTCTTTAATTCCGATTCCGTCATTCCCTGTTGGTTTAGGGTATCTTGAAATCTTGTTGCATCCCCTATATTTTTCTTTATGACTTCTTCCTGTGCTTTCACTGTTGCATCCTCTGGATTGAGCTTTTGATTCTTCACTTCTTGAGCGATAAGCTTTCCTTCGATCATACGATCTAATAACTGACTTTTAATTTGAGGTAAAGCCTCTTTACCTTGATCTGTGTCGAATTTCATACCTTGTTTTTCATAGGTTTTTTGTGCTAGAGCAACGCGAGCATCATAATCCTTAATTAAAATTGAGTCTCCGTTAACTTTTACTGCCCATTTACCGCCAACCAACGAAGAACACCCCGTGGTCACAAGCATCAATGCAAGGACTCCAGAAATTATCCCCACCCAGGACTTTTTCATCTAGACACACCCTTTCAATATAGACATAAAGATAGTATATCAAGGAGTTGCTCTCGAAGCAATGTCGCAAAATACCGTGAACACTCGACGTACCGCTTCAATTACCTCTTCTTGGTCAAGAGTACGGACACGAATTCTGCACTCTAAATTCCCATTTGGCATCGTCCTAAAAGACAACGGATAAGTAGACGCCGATGCTACCGATATTAGATATTCTCCAGTTATGAAATCTATATCTGCCCCAAATCGAACCAGAATAGTAAGTTTTGCTTGTTTAATTTGTTCAACTTTCAAGGAGCTTGCTAGCAATTTAATCCGAATGATTTCAATCAGATGTTCGACTTCACGCGGTGGAGTTCCAAAACGATCTACCAGCTCGTCCACCAGCTCGCTAAGTTGTTCCTCATCTCGGACCAGGGCCAGCCGTTGGTACAATGAAGCCTTGGTTTGGTTATCTACAACATATGGATCCGGCAAGAAGGCATCCACTTGGAGTTCAATGATCGGTTCAAGGACTTCTTCGACCTTTTCTCCACGCAGTTCTTGAACCGCTTCTTTAAGCATCTGACTGTATAACTCAAACCCCACCGCCGCCAAATGTCCATGCTGTTGAGCACCGATTAAGTTTCCTGCGCCACGAATCTCCAAATCTCGCATGGCTATTTTAAATCCTGACCCAAATTCCGTAAACTCACGAATGGCTGCCAAGCGCTTTTCAGCAATTTCCGTAAGAACCTTCTGCGGTTTATACAAAAGATAGGCAAACGCTTTGCGGTTGGATCTCCCAACACGCCCTCGCAATTGATAGAGTTGGGATAACCCAAACCGATCGGCTTCATCAATGATAAGTGTGTTTACATTGGGCATATCGAGTCCCGTTTCAATAATAGTAGTGGAAACTAAGACATCCATTTCCTGTTCCAGAAAAGCGAGCATGACCCTTTCCAACGCTGTTTCACGCATTTGACCGTGGGCAACACCGAAGCGCGCTTCGGGAACCAATTCACTCAAGTAATGGGTAACCTGGTCCATATCCTCAACTCGATTATGCACATAGAACACTTGTCCTCCACGTTGAATCTCGCGCCGTATTGCGTCTCTTACTACCTCAGCCCGGAATTCTGTGACATACGTTTGCACGGGATACCGACCTTCAGGCGGAGTCTCAATCACACTCATGTCTCGAACTCCCACGAGGGACATGTGCAGTGTTCTTGGAATTGGGGTTGCCGACAATGTCAAGACATCAACGTTACCCTTCAGTGTTTTCAGCTTTTCCTTGTGCGTAACCCCGAAACGCTGCTCTTCGTCAATGACTAAAAATCCTAAGTCTTTAAACTTGACGGCATCGGAGAGAATACGGTGGGTACCTACGATGACATCAATCCGACCTTCTTTAAGACCGTGGAGTATTTCCTTTTGCTCCTTCGGGGATCGAAAACGGCTCAGCATTTCAATCGTAATCGGATACCCTGTAAACCGTTCTCTAAAGGTATTAAAATGTTGTTGTGCCAAAATAGTCGTGGGAACAAGAACCGCCACTTGCTTACTGTCCATCACAGCTTTAAAAGCCGCGCGGAGAGCAACTTCCGTTTTTCCATACCCCACATCTCCACAAAGCAAGCGATCCATTGGGCGTGGGCGCATCATGTCAACCTTTACCTCAGCTATGCTCTGGAGTTGATCTAGGGTCTCTACATAAGGGAACTTCTCTTCGAATTCATTTTGCCACACATTATCCTGAGAGAATGCAAACCCTTGGATTGCCTCCCTTTGAGCATATAACTTGACCAAGTCAATCGCCATTTCTTTGACAGCGCTGCGTGTTTTACTCTTAACCTTGTACCATTCAGACCCTCCAAGTTTATAAAGTTTAGGCAGGGCTTCTGCAGCACTTCCCAAATATTTTTGCAAGAGATGCAGTTGATCCAAAGGAACATAGAGCCTATCTTCTCCAGCATAACGTATGGCGAAATAGTCCTTTTCTATGCCACCAACGGCTAACCGCTCAATGCCAGTAAATTTCCCGATTCCATGTTGCACATGCACCACGAAGTCTCCTGATTTAAGATCCGCAATAAAAATTTTCTTTTCAGCCTGTGCGCTTGGCTTCTTGCCAACCGACTTGCGTTCCCTTTTATAGATTTCAGCTTCAGTTAAAACCACTAAATTTCCGAGCGGCAACTCGAACCCTTGATCGAGAGAATACGGATAGACATAAACATGTCCATCCTCAATAGGATTCTCAAGTTTCTCTCGGGATGCCATCACTCCGCGATCCTTTAAGCCCTGAATCAAACGCTCGGCATGATCCTCATCACCTACAAACAAGGCTACCACATTTCCGGCATTCTTTCGACGCTCTATTTCATCGACCAGCATACTTGTTTTCCCCATAAAACCCGTTGATGGTCGGGCGTTCAAATTAAATACTCGTTTTGGTGATAGTCCTGGTGCCTGCCTCAGCAAGGTTGAAAGGCCCACCAACGGATGCTTTTCTCCGTGGAATAAAATATCATTATAGTCAATAAACTGGGTCTCAGGATGAACAAACCCCTCGCCGTGTTCCAATTGTTGCGTGAATTCCAGTAAGCGTTCATTGGCTTGAAACTCCAATTGTTCTTTTAAACGTAGAGGTTCATCCAATATAACAAAATGGTCATCCGCAAGATACGAGAAAAATGGGACGAGTGACGTATTCAGTAGGCTTAAGAAAGGATAAATATTCTCGTCTAAGATCCCCTGTTCAAGACGTTCTTCTAAAAAATCAACTTTCTTTTGTAGACGATTAGCCGCTTCTTTCCTCCCAGAGCGCTGAAGACGCCCCTTTGCTATTCGGGCTTCTGCCCGAATAGCATAGCGAAGTTGTACTAACTCCTCACTAGCGACAACATACTCCATCGCAGGCGAAATAAGCACTTTTTCCTGAGTAGCAACCGATTTCTGCGTCTCAAGGTCAAATGTGCGGATGGAATCAACTTCATCATCATAAAACTCAATACGTACTGCCTCACCATCTAAGGGCGCGATGTCTAAGATCCCCCCTCTCAAGGCGAACTTCCCTTTCCCTTCAACCGTCTCGATTCGTTCATATCCAGCAGCTGTTAACGCACCAAGAACTTCGGGTAAGACATATCTTTGTCCCACTTCGAAGGTTAATAAATGATCTTTCCAGCGTTCAAGAGGGAATACACGCCGTTCCACCGCAAGGACAGAAGCCACGACAGTACACCGCTGGTCTTGGGCCAATCGATTCAAAACACGAATCCGGTCTGCCGTCGTTTCCCGACTTCTACCCAATGTTTCAAACGGTAGCCATTCCGTTGTAGGCAAATGCAGAATAGTTTCCCGGGGACACCAAGTCCGTAAATCGTTCGTCCATTTTTGAGCCTGCTCTTCCGAATAAGTCAGAATTAACCCAGGTTTTGATTTTTGCAATAGTTGTGCGACGAAGGCTGCTTTTTGGCTTCCAGTCAATTGAAAAACCATTTGAGGCCATTCTCCATGGCTTAACGATTGATCAATCGCCTCGATATCAAGCCCCCGTCGAAGATAGTCATGAATAGTATCCAAATCGCTCATCCTTTCGGGCAACATAAAGAGACGAACGTCCACCAAGGGACCCCCATTTCGCTATTCGGCTATACGCTATTCGACTATTCGATCTAAGGATTATTACCCAAGCTTCGAACCACGATTCTCGAACAACGAATTACGATTTTGCCTACCCTTATAACTAACAAGAGACATATATCGTGATAAGGGCAGAAGCATAAGTGCCCTTACCACACACCCACGGACCAAAAATTTTTTCGCGGCATCACAAAGACTAATAAGAGGCTACGGGTCTTTCAAAGCCCGCATTTAAGACATAAACTCCAACTTCCTGTACCTGACCTCTGACATAAGGTTAATGATATACGTTTTTAGGTTCCATTTCCATTTCATGTAGACAAGCTGAACAAAGCGCGTATGCAACATTCCCAACGATATCCATTATAGGTTCCTCGTTATGACTGGTCAAGTCATCTAACTCAATCTCTCCAATAATTCGATCACAAGCATGGCAGACTTTTAATATCTTCATTCCTGAACCACCTCCCTAGCTAGTAGAATTGCCCCTAGCGCAGGAGGTTATACCCCGCTTAACGATGGTATAAATTCATGGCCCGACCGGTTTCCCCTTTAATCCATAAGTTTGTAGCTTTCTGGGCACGTTCCAATACCTCGTCTAACTGCGAAATTTCATCTCCTGCAAAAGATGAAAGAACATAGTCTGCAGGATCCCACTCTCTAGGCGGGCGACCAACGCCCAACTTAAGTCGCCAGAATTTATCCGATCCCAATTCAGCTAGAATAGACCTTATCCCATTGTGCCCACCTGCACCTCCCTGATCACGAAAGCGTATTTTTCCGAGAGATAAGTCCATATCGTCATGGACAATCAGTAGATCTTCCCCGGAAATTTTATAAAAGTTGGTGAGTTCCCTCACCGAACGACCGCTCAAATTCATAAAAGTTTGAGGCTTTAATAATAGAAAACGTTCTCTCTCCACATTGCCTTCCGCCCATAATCCTTGATATTTCGAGTGGAAGACAAGCTTATGAGACTCCGCCAACAGGTCAATCAACAAAAAGCCAATATTATGACGCGTCTGCGCATATTGAGGCCCTGGATTTCCAAGGCCGACAATAACCTTCATTCTAATCTCCTCCCAAGCATATTCATCGTATACACCGAATACATTCTCTAAGAACCAGTAACAAATTATTACCAATAAGGGGGTACAACTGTGAAACCCAGTCGGAAATATTTATCCTTACCTATCATTTCTCTCCAAGAGGGTCAGCAAATCGGGTATGTCAAAGGTTTAATTCTAGATGCCGCTACGAAGTCCCTGGCTGCAATTATTGTGGACTCTAAGGGTTTCTTTAAAGATCAGCGCATTATTCCCTATTCTAAAGTCGTCAGTGTCGGCGATGATGCGATCACCATTGACAAGGAATCCCACGTAGAAAAGACTACAAATCTCCCAGAATTAATGGATTTAGTCAAAGATAAGTTAACCATCATCGGAACAAAAATGATTACAGAAACGGGGAAAACGCTTGGCATCGCCGAAGAATATTATGTGGATTCTAAAACAGGAAAAATAACCCAAATAGAGGTTTCAGGCGGTAAACTAGAAGGATTTCTCAGTGGCAAAGCGTGGATGACTGCTGAATACATTATGACCATTGGGCATGATGTGATCATAACCAAACAAGGAAGTGAACGTGCTCTAACTGTCGCAGATAAAGGACTCAATGACACCCTTAAAAACCTAATGCACTCAACCTCACATTTAGCCTCAGAAACAACTCACACGATTGGTAACTACTTCAAAAAGGATAAAGCTAAAACTGCCTCTGAAACCATTCCTGATGCGACACCTAAAATCATTTCAGAAATAGCAATCCCACCTGCCAGTCCTGCTATATCAGAGGATGTCCCTTCGAGCGACAATTCAACGGAAACACCCATAACCAAAGAACCCCTGGGGTAATACCCCAGGGGTTCTTTTTAACTAAAGAGTTTACTCACCGAGAGGTCCTCATGAATCCGAACAATGGCTTCACCCAAAAGCGGAGCTACAGACAACACCTTGATCTGGGGAATCATTTTCTCCTTACTCAAAGGTATGGTATTCGTCACGACGACTTCACGAATAACGGAGTTCTCAAGTCGTTCAATAGCTGGTCCAGATAAAACAGCATGCGTACAACAGGCGTACACATCCTTGGCACCCCGATCGACAAGAGCTTGTGCTCCCAGGGCAATTGTTCCAGCGGTATCGATAATGTCATCGATCATAATCACAGTTTTACCTTTCAGTTCGCCGATGACATGCATAATTTCCGAAACATTAGGTTCCGGTCTACGTTTATCAATAATAGCAATGGACGAACCAATCCGTTCAGCAAAATTCCGGGCTCGTGTAACTCCCCCTAAATCGGGAGATACAACACAGAGA
This sequence comes from Desulfosporosinus sp., assembly GCA_035560775.1. GTDB lineage: Bacteria > Bacillota > Desulfitobacteriia > Desulfitobacteriales > Desulfitobacteriaceae > Desulfosporosinus. Next base: position 14,711 of record DATMYU010000074.1, on the reverse strand, counting down.
TTTTCAAGCCCTTTTTCTCGAAAGTACTCTGCCAAAATCGGAACTCCAGGCAGGTGATCCAACGGAATATCAAAAAATCCTTGAATCGCCGGAGCATGCAAGTCCATGGTTACGACGCGATCTGCTCCTGCTGTAGTGATTAGGTTGGCCATTAATTTTGCAGTAATAGGGTCACGTGCCCTTGTCTTGCGCTCTTGACGGGCATATCCATAATAGGGCATCACCGCTGTAATTCGACGTGCCGAGGCCCGACGAATCGCATCAATCATAATTAATAATTCCATGATATTGTCATTCGTTGGATAGCAGGTCGGTTGAACAACATAAATATCTGAACCCCGAACGCTTTCATCAATGGCCAGACAAATTTCTCCGTCTTTGAAACGTTTTATGTTTGCCTTACCGAGTGGAACTCCGAGATAGTCCCCAATTTCTTGTGCCAATGGTCGATTAGCATTCCCACAAAAAATTTTAAATTCCTTTGCCGCCATGCCTTTTTTAGCCCCCTATTTCACCTTTTCGCGATAAATGCCATTGTTCCTTAATCACCTGTGCGCTCCGTTCAACCGCCAAGGCCTCTGCCGGAACATTCTTCGTAAGAGTAGACCCTGCACCTGTGACAGCGTAGTCTCCCACTTCAATCGGAGCAACCAAGTTTGTATTACTACCAATAAAGGCATAATTACCAATTTTGGTAGGATGTTTGTTAACACCATCGTAGTTACAGGTAATCGTACCCGCGCCAATATTAGTGGATTTCCCGATGTGGGCGTCTCCAATATAGCTCAAATGGGGTACTTTCGATCCCACTCCAATCCAACTATTTTTAATTTCTACAAAATCCCCAACTTTTACTTCCGCTTCTAGTTTTGTGCCTGGACGTAAATAGGTAAACGGACCAATGTGACAGCGTTCCCCAATCACTGCATCTTTTGCCACAGTAAACGTCACTTCAGAGCCGCTCCCCACCGTACAGTTCTCTAAACTAGTCTGGGGCCCAATTATGGCATCCTCTTCGATCTGAGTTTTGCCAATTAAACGGGTGAAAGGTAAAATTGTTACATCAATTGCGAGTTTTACGTCTGCATCAATAAAGGTCGAAGCGGGGTCCACAAGCGTAACCCCTTCCGCCATCCAATGCTCAAGAATGCGCTCTCGGAAAATTGCTTCGGCCTCAGCTAATTGTCCCCGGCTATTGATACCCAAGGCTTCATACTTATCTTCCGTGCAATACGTAAGCATCTTTTCTCCTTGTTTCAAGAGAACATCGAAGACTTCCGTCAGGTAATATTCCCCTTGCGTATTCTGATTGGAGATTTTCGCTAGAGCGTCCTTGAGTGCTGCCCCCTTAAAACAGTACGTACCTGTGTTTATTTTCTTGATTTGTCGTTCATCAGGGGTTGCATCTTTTTCCTCAATAATCTTAAAAAGATTCTCGCCATTTTCAATAATACGACCGTAGCCAAAAGGCTGATCCATATAAGCTGTTAATACCGTGGCACTAACCCCTTGAGCCTCGTGCAATTCAATGAGAGCTCGTAGAGTCTCCGGCTTAAGCAGTGGCTGATCCCCACTTAGGATAAGAATGGTCTGAGCATCCTCTAAATAAGGTAGGACTTGCATAACCGCATGTCCCGTTCCGAGTTGCTCTATTTGCCCCACGATCTCAGCACGTGCCTTAATACGAGCCTCAACTACCTCTCGGCCATGACCCAAAATAACCAGCGGGCGTTCAATTCCAACCTGATTTACCGTGTCCAAGACATGTTCAATCAGAGGTTTCCCTGCCAATGAATGCATGACTTTCGGTAACTTCGATTTCATTCTAGTCCCTTTTCCTGCAGCCATGATCACCGCAACCAAATTAGGCATGATCTAATTCGCCTCCAGCTCTAGTTTAACCTCAATATAACTTTTACACCCCAAAAGTTGTTTATTCGTCAAATCAGGTCAGAATACCTTTTTTATGCTAAAGTTTTTTTAGGATATTGGAAAAAGGGGACCTAACTACAAGGTCCCCTTCAAGATCAAAATACATCTATCCAACATCAATATACGCCCACTTCTATAAATGGGCGTTACCCAGTTCCCCACTTCAGGTGGGGTAAAATCCCCCTTCGCCACGAAGTGTCCTAGGGGGTTAGCGGCTTCGGCGATAGTCATCCTCAACACGCTTTATTCGCTATAGTATAGTACGCTTTCGGCGATAGTCTCCAGCGGAGACTATCGTCACTGGAGACTATCGTACCTGAAGCCCCGATGTTTTGGCTTTAGCTAAAACGAGTTTACTTTGTATTAAATGGCTTCTTGATAAGCTTTCAAGACCGCCGTCTGAAGCACCTCTCGTGCTGCAGCAGAAATGGGGTGGGCGATATCACGAAATTCCCCTTCTGGTGTTTTACGACTGGGCATGGCTACAAAGATACCATTCGTGCCTTCTACAACTTTGACATCATGGACTACGAAAGCATTATCAAAGGTTACGGAAACCACGGCCTTCATCTTTCCTTCCACGTTAATCTTCCGAACCCGCACATCGGTAATATTCACTATGAATCACCACCCTTACACTTTTCCTCCGGGCTTGTTCATATTAAATATTCTCTGTATGGTAAAAAAATCCTGCATTAATTTGAGAAAAATTTTTATTCACACAGATAAACACACGAAAAACAAGAATTTAGCCACTAGCAAGGGACGACAGACGTCTTACCCGTATACAGATCCAATTCTATAAGCTGCAAAAGGGATAAATATCCCTCAACAAGCTTAGGTTCGGCGGTCATCCGGTCTTCCACCAATACCCCAATTCCCACAACGTCTGCTTCAAATTCTGCCATTAAATTTTTTATTCCTAGTGCTGTTCCACCAGCCTTCATAAAATCGTCAATAACGAGAACGCGACGCTGGGGTTCTAAGGCCCTCCGCGAAAGTGACATTGTTTGAATACGCCGGGATGATCCTGAAACATAATTAATGCTTACTGCAGAACCCTCAGTCACTTTATTTCCACTGCGAATGACCACCATGGGCAAGCCTAAAGCTTCTGCCGTCACAAGGGCAAGCGGAATACCTTTTGTTTCAATGGTAACCACAACATCCGGCGATTTATCTCTGAAAGCACCGGCAAAAATAAGACCAAGTGGACGTAAAATAGCTGGATCAAACAAAATATCGGTCATATAGAGAAAACTGCCCGCGAGGATACGTTCTTTGTCACTCAGCCGTTCAGCAAGCTTACTTAGAAAGTGTGTCGCCTCTTCCGTTGGAATTCCCGGAATATAACGCACCCCACCTGAGGCCCCAGAAATTGTTTCAAGGTGACCTTGTCCTGAAAGGAGTAAGCTTCCCTTAACGGCCATAAGGTCCTCGCTAATCGTGGACTTCGCAGTGCCAAATTGTTCCGCAAATAGGGTTAACGGAGTCAGGACATTCGGTTTCAACATCAATACTTGGGTGATGGCCACCATCCGTTCTGCTCTTTTCATCTTCTCCACGCTTATTAATCCACCTTATCCTGATCATTCTTTAAACTAATGGCTTCGAACATTACATTCTCCGCGGTAACAATGTGTGCCATTGCCAAAGCTTGTGCCTCTTCGCTATTATGATTTCTCAATGTTTCTACGATCATCCGGTGCTCTTCAATCGCAAGCTTATTCCGCCCCGGAACGGCCAATGAAGTTGCTCTGAAACGTTGAATCTGTTCCCGTAAATTTTCTAAGATCTGAATCAGTCGTTCATTGCGGCTTGCTTTATAGACTAACGCATGAAAATCCGTGTCAGACTTCACAATCTGTTCTAAATCTAACTCTTCCTCACTGACTTTAAAAAACAACGTCTGTTCCATCTGTTCCAATTCATCCTCCGTAATTCGTTCAGCCGCAAGCCCCGCAGCCAATCCTTCTAACGCAGAACGGATTTCAAAAACATCTGCGACATCCTTTAAAGACACGCCGGCAACATATGCCCCCTTACGGGGAATCATGACGACAAAATTCTCGAGTTCTAACTTACGAATTGCTTCACGTACTGGAGTTCGACTAACCCCCATTTCTTCAGCTAATTGGATTTCCATCAATCGTTCCCCAGGCTTAAGAACCCCACTAAGAATAGCTTCGCGCATAGATTCAAAGACAATCTCCCGTAATGGTTTATAACCGTCAAGTATAACTGGTAGCAAACGCTTCTCCATTAATATCTCCCCTTTCATCCTAGTTCACTATGTCCATCACTGTTTTAGTAACCCAAACATTTTTATACCCTCTTTTTCTCAACTGCCCCGCGACTTCCATGGCGTGCTGTTTGCCTTGGGCAATCCCGAATACAGAAGATCCACTCCCAGACATTAAGGCACCATAACACTCAGCATCAAGTAAATGCTGCTTAATTTTCGAAATTTCTGGAACGATTCGGATCGAGACTGGTTCTAAATCATTATAAAGCAGATCGGCTATTTGCTGTGTCGAACCCTGCATTAAGGCTTTTTCCCAATCCAGCCGCATTAAATTCCCGCCCTGTCCAACTATGTCAAATCGACGATAGGCTTCTCCTGTATTCACTCCGGAGAACGGTTTGATTAAGACAATGTTCATCTCTGGGGCTGCAGGCAATAATTCAAGCTGCTCTCCCCGACCAGTCGCCCACATCGTTCCACCACGTAAACAGAAAGCGACATCTGCACCACATCTCTCCGCGAGCGCAAGGAGCACTTCCCTATCAAGAGGTTTTCCATAGAGTTGATTTAATAAACGAAGCGTGGCAGCAGCATCTGTACTCCCTCCGGCTAGCCCAGCCTGAACAGGTATATGCTTGTCAATCTCAATTTCAATCCCTTCGGATTGACCACACTGTTTCATGAATAACACAGCTGCCTTATACGCTAAATTCCCAGGGCCACTTAATACTCCACACCGGCATACAACCTTCTCTCCACGACGCCGAACCCGGACAATATCGTGCAATGAGATGGATTGCATGACACTTTGAAGTTCATGATAGCCATCTTCCCGAATCCCGTGAACTGCTAGGGCCAGATTGATTTTAGCATAAGCGAACGTAGTTAGAAAAGATTGTTCCATTTACCTTACCCTTTCCGAACGTTAAAATTGTATTTCATTATATTATACATATTTTCAGGTTAGAGTTCCAGCACTTCTCTTTGTAAGTGTATAAAGAAAACTAAGGCTAGCGCCAAGCATAGCGAAGGCGGTACCTTAGTTGCATTTATGCGTCGGCCACGGATGGCCAAGTGTCCCTGTAGTCAAGACTCGAACCTGACGTTCGAGATTAGAGCGCTGCCAAGGATGGCTTGTGCGCCGTGATGGCGGGAAGGGACCCACCCGAAACGAATACCCCCTAGACTGTATAAGCAAAAAGGGACGAAGATAATCCTCGCCCCTCTTTAACCCCTATAGTTTTCCACCAACGACCCATTCGTTGGGCACTAATTCATAGGATAGTGCCTTTTGCAGTTCCATTCTGATTCTTATTTCTTCTTCGATCGGCTCAATGTGCTCATAGAACATCACGAAGCTGTCACCTGGAACACAACCATCTAAACCCTTCCGAAATGCTTCTATTTCTGAAAGTACGACCCCTATTTTATTCGGATTCATACCACTCTGTACTGCTTCATCATAGAGAAGTTGAGCAATTTCTCCCGGTTTTCGCCCCCGCAAATCAGCATCTTCTCGAATAATTAGACGCTGAAATCCCTTTGCAGCTACCCGCCCCACTTCACGGACTGACTCATCCGGTCTATCCCCAGGTACCGTAATACAACCCACAAGAGAACCCGTTTTAAAATGTTTAAGTGTCTTGGCAATTTCTTGAATCCCAGCCGCATTATGAGCATAGTCGATATAAACACGAACTCCGTCTAACTCATATAGATTGAGCCGTCCTCGATTATGCTCTGCATCTGAAGTAAAGCCCTGAAGCGAATTACGAATCGTCACAGCACTCAAGCCCAAGGCCCACCCTGCTGCAACCGATGCCAGAGCATTCTGTGTATTATGCTTGGCCTTTCCTTCCAATGTCGCAGGAATCTGTTTCACAGAACATATCCGGAAGCTCTGTGACCCCTGACAAAGCAAGATCACACCCCGGCGCACAAAAACGGCTGTTCCGCCCATTCCCAAATGTTTACGAACATGAATATTGTCCTTTTCAGTACTGAAAAGAATAACCCGGCCCTTCGTACGCTTGGCCATATGCACAACATAAGGGTCATCCGCATTCAAAATCACATAACTATACGGCTTGACCACTTCCGCAACCAAACTCTTAACATGGGCAATGTCTTCAAGAGTCTCTATGCCATACTGGCCCAGATGGTCATTTGAAACATTCGTGATAACTGCCACATCAGCATATTCATAACCCAAACCCGCCCGAAGAATCCCGCCCCGTGCTGTTTCTAGAACAGCCACCTGAACATCCGGGTGTTTTAAAATAGTCCTTGCACTCTCCGGTCCGGTCATATCTCCTTTAACCCACAATTTTTGATTAATATAAACCCCATCCGTTGACGCCATTCCCACCAAAAGCTGTTGATCTGTTAGTATTTTACTAATCATGCGCGTCGTTGTTGTTTTTCCATTGGTACCAGTGATCGCAATGATAGGAATTCTACCATTTCCCGAAGGCAGCACTTGCTCTACAATGGCTTTCCCCACATTCTGAGCTTTACCCACGCTCGGAAAATGATGCATGCGAATCCCAGGTGCGGCATTAACCTCAATTATATGCCCATTTTTTTCACGATAGGAAGACTCGATATCCCCAATCACTAAATCGATGCCCGCAACATCTAATCCAATCAGCTTCGCTGCAAAGACGACTAATTCCACGTTATCAGGATGTACTCGATCCGTCACATCCTCAGCGATCCCCCCAGTACTCAAATTTGCACTGTCACGCAGATACACCACTTCTCCTTGTTCCGGAACGGATGAAAGCGTTAAATGCTTTTGAGAAAGGGTCAAAAGCACCACAGGGTCAATTTTAATCTTAGTTAGGGCCTTCTCATGGTCATCTCCACGCAGAGGATCCTCATTCGTTTGAATCACCAACTCGGCAATCGTCGAAGAGCCATCTCCGAGTACATGAGCCGGAATCTTCTGCGCAGCGGCAATTAAACGATCTCCAACCACAACTAAACGATAATGTTGTCCCGTAATGTACTCTTCGATGATAACCCAATCCCCATAAGTTTGAGCGACCTTAAACGCTTCTCTGACTTCGGCTACACTCGTTAGCTGGAGGGTTACCCCTTTTCCCTGATTTCCGTGTAAGGGCTTAATTACAACGGTAGTTCCCATGTCTTGAAAAGCCCGAATGACGTCTTCTTCCGTCCTAACAATATGCCCCCAGGGGACAGGAACCCCGCTATCGCTCAGTATTTTCTTGGTCATTTCCTTATCACAAGCAATGTCTACCCCTATACTAGAGGTCGCATCCGTCATTGTCGCCTGGATACGTCTTTGATTCCGACCATACCCCAGCTGCAATAGGCTGCCATCATTTAAACGCTGAACCGGAATTCCCCGCTCCTGACAAGCTTCTACAATAACCTTCGTTGAAGGTCCTAATTGGTATTCGCTCATCACCTCTTTTATACGATTTACAGCTTGTGAAACATTAAAGGGTTCTTGATTCAGAAGGGCTTTTACAAAACTAAACGCTTGTTTAAAACCCTCAACAGCTCCCTCTTTGGCCTCATAATTGTATATAATCTCATAAAGACCTGTTTGCTCTAAAATAGCCATAGTTTTGCCATATTTGATGGTTTGCCCAGCTTGTGTCAAAAGCTCGATCGTCACATGCTCAATAACATGCCCAATAAGGGTACCCTCTTCTAACCGCTCTAGGAATCCACCAGGTTTTCCTCGTGAACAGTGATGATCTACCAATGTGGGTAAATTATTGACGAGTCGAAGACTAAAATCTCCCAATTCGTTACTGAATCGTTCTGTCCATTCTTGGAGATCCACAATCGCTCGAATAATAGGCCTGCTGCTGTAAACATTGGCCCCTTCGATCGCTTGGATTTGTCTAATCTCCATTATGTTATTGTTCCTCCTTTAGTTGCACTGAAAGAAATATACTTTCTTAGTTTAAACCTTTTTTCCTCTTGGTATTCCCAAGTTAAGTCAAACTCTTCGACTAAAGTAAGGAGACCCGACGTTTTAAATCAAAACCATAGTCATCGGATAGAACATGCATCATAATCGGGCTCAAAAGCAGGGCTTGTCCCGGTGTCGTTTCCGAAACGTTCGTAGCAGTGGAGGGAGAGGCATCCACCACTGTCACTGTATTGCTGCCAACGACTGAAAAAAGTGCATCAGACTGAACTAATATGGCTGTATCCTCATCAATTCCAACTCCTAGGACATAGGGATTTTGGGCGATTGCCGACAAGAGTCGACCGATTCGCCCACGCTGAGCAAAGTGTTGATCAATCACCACTGAACGAAGTAAACCTAATCCTGGTGCCATCGTTAATGTATCTTTCTTTGCCGTTCCCGCTTCCCCTCCGACGATCATCGTATCTGACATAACAGAAGCCCCTGCGCTCGTTCCCGCAATAATGACCCCGTGTTCATATAGCTGTTGGAGCATCCGCCCCAGTAATGTCCCCCCCAACAAGCCTGTGATCCGCAGTTGGTCACCTCCCGTGAAAAAAACACCTGTTGATTTTTCAAACTGCTTCCCAATCCCTGGTGTGTTCGCCTGGGTACGATCTGAAACATCAAGCACTTGCACTTCCTGAGCCCCTAATTCGAGAAACAAAGCATGATACTCGCTCCCCACTTGTCGAGGGTATTCTGTCGCAGCAGTCAGGACCGTAATACGGCTTTCCCTACCACCTGACTCCTGAACAAAACGCTTAAGGATTTTGCACTCCCCCTTTTTATCTTCTGCCCCACCGATAATAAGAAGTTTTCCTTCCACATGTTCAGTCAAGCTGATCCCTCCCGTCCATCTATTTTTCACTTAAAGTAGGGCTAATTATGCAACGAACATTCAGAAATCACTAACATACCATGAGGTATAACCTACTCACCTAAATACCTAAGAAAGGAGGCTTCTGCTTAGTGCCCAGTCGTTCAATTGTTATTCATACCACACGTCGACAACTTGAGCTTTACGAAGGAAACCGTCTGATCCAGCATTATCCAATTGCAGTAGGCAAAGGAGCAACTCCCACACCCCACGGCCACTACACGATTGCCATAAAAACAGTTTATCCAGGAGGTGCCTTTGGCAGTCGCTGGATGGGGCTTTCCCTCCCACACTACGGAATCCACGGAACGAATAACCCTTCAAGCATTGGGCAAGCCGTATCCAAAGGATGTATCCGCATGCATAACCACGACGTCGAAAACCTATACCGATACGTCGAAATCGGCACCCCCGTGATCATTCAACGTTAAGAGACCAAAGAGTCATAGAGACTAGGGACCGCCTCTGTCTCCACACAAATTAAAGAACACACCCTGGCTTTGTAAAATATCCGGGGTGTGTTCTTTGTACCTATACAGACCCCCATGCCGCTTAAAGACGGCAGCACTGATGAATGAAATAATACTTATTCCAGGGCAGAAAGTATAGTTTTGAGTAGCATGATTCTGGTGGTATAAGTGCAGCTAAGGCGGCCGCTTGCGCCTGCGGGTCCCTTCTCGCCATCCTTGGCCAGCGCTTGGCGCCAGCCAAGTTTTCTTTATACCTATACAGAAAGTATAAGTTTTGGGTGGCATAATTCGGGTGGTATAAGTGCAACTAGGCGGTTGCCGGCGCCTGCGGCTGACAGAATGACTAACACGTGCGAAGACAGTGTCTTCGGGCACCAGCCAAGTTTTCTTTAAAATCATCTAAGATGGGTCAGGGAGGGATACACATGTTTACCGGAATTGTAGAAGAACTAGGTATTGTCCGTGGCCTTCGCCTCTTGCCAGAATCAGGGCAACTTACCCTCGAAGGGAAAAATGTCCTTAATGGGACCCAAATTGGCGATAGCATCTCTGTCAATGGCGTATGCTTGACTGTCATTCGGCAAAGCGAACGTGAATTCACAGTGGATGTGATGGCAGAAACGCTGGCCAAAACCAATCTCGCTGAACTTAAGAGCGGAAGCCGTGTCAACCTGGAACGGGCTTTACAGCTTCAAACCCGCCTAGGTGGTCATTTGGTCAGTGGGCATGTCGATGGCATTGGCAACATTCGACGCATAACACCGTGGGGGATTGCCCAGGTCTATGAAATCGTTCCGCCTCCTGACCTTTTATCCTATATGTTGCCCAAGGGATCGATAGCTATTGACGGAATTTCCCTCACGGTTATCGATGTGGAAGCCGATTATTTCACGGTCTCTCTGATACCCCATACGTTTGAGCAAACCACCCTAGGATTTAAGGGGATTGGCGCAAGCGTTAACCTTGAAACAGACCTTATCGGCAAGTATGTTGCTCGTTTTATGGGTCTGAACACCTCACCTAACAAAAAACAGAAGGATCTATCTCTAGCCTTTCTAGCTGAGCATGGCTTTATTTAACCTAGCTTTGTCAAAATCAATAAATTAATTTAAGGAGTGAAGAACATGTCATTTAACACAGTTGAAGAAGCATTGGCAGATATACGAGAAGGTAAAATGATTGTTATGGTGGATGATGAGGATCGTGAGAACGAAGGAGATCTGGTTATGGCCGCTGAAATGGCGACCCCAGAAGCGATCAATTTTATGGCCACCTATGGACGGGGTCTGATTTGCGTTCCAATGACCAGGGACCGGATTCATGCCTTAAAACTCGAACCGATGGTCACTATAAATACGGATCCTCATGGGACAGGTTTTACGGTAAGTGTTGATTCTATCAAAAGCACCACAGGTATATCCGCTTTTGAACGTGCGGAAACCGTCAAAGTTCTAGTGGATCCTCATAGTGAAGCGACTGATCTACACCGACCTGGACATATCTTCCCTCTTCTAGCCAGAGAAGGTGGAGTTTTGGTTCGTGCAGGACACACAGAAGGCGCAGTAGATTTAGCTCGTCTTGCAGGACTTCAACCCGCAGGCGTCATTTGTGAGATAATGAATGAAGACGGAACAATGGCAAGAGTACCTGATTTGCAACTTTTTGTTGAAAAGCATAATCTGAAATTGATCACCCTAAAAGACCTAATTGCTTATCGTCGGCTATCCGAGAAGCTTATTGAAAGAGTCGATAGTGTCCATCTCCCTACCGATTTCGGTGACTTTCGGGCCGTTGGTTATCTCAGCATTCTCGATCAAAAAGAACACATAGCCTTAGTTAAAGGGATAGTTGATGATGGTGCACCGGTACTTGTCCGGGTTCACTCTGAATGTCTGACGGGAGATGTTTTTCATTCTCGACGCTGTGACTGTGGGGACCAAATTAGTGCCGCATTGGAGCAAATTGAGTGTGAAGGACGTGGCGTGTTACTTTATATGCGGCAGGAAGGCCGTGGGATTGGGTTGTTGAATAAACTAAAGGCTTATAAACTCCAGGAAGAAGGTAAAGACACTGTCGAAGCTAACCTAGCCTTGGGATTTGAGGAAGACTTGCGGGACTACGGGGTGGGCGCACAAATTTTAGCGGACCTCGGTATTGCGAGAGTGCGTCTAATGACCAATAATCCGAAAAAAATTGTAGGCCTCGAAGGGTATGGCCTGCAAGTTATGGAACGTGTTCCTGTAGAGATAGCGTCAAAACCGGAAAATTCAAAATATCTTTGCACCAAAAAACATAAGATGGGGCATTATTTGACAGGCGTTAAGTAGGAAGCTTATGATCAATGTGTCATTTCAAGTACTGTATCAATGCCTCAAGTAAAGAAAACTTAGCTGGCGCCCACGAAGACACTGTCTTCGCACGTATTAGTCATTCTGTCAGCCGCAGGTGCCGTCGGTCCCTTCTCGCCATCACGGCGCTTTGCCATCCTTGGCAGCGCTCTAATCTCGAACGTCCTGTTCGAGTCTTGGCTACAGGGACACTCGGCCATCCATGGCCAGCGGCCGCCTAGTTGCGCTTATACCACCCGAATTATGCTACTCGAAGCTTATACTTTCTGTATAGGTATAAAGAAAGGATGTATTAGCAATGAAAACTTATGAAGGAAATTTAATGGCTGAAGGGCTAAAGATCGGAATTATTGCTGCACGTTTTAATGAATTTATCACAAGCAAATTAGTCGGCGGTGCAATTGATGGGCTCCACCGACACGGGGTGCTTGAAACTGATATAGAATTAGTCTGGGTCCCTGGTGCCTTCGAAATTCCACTGGTAGCCCAAAAAATGGCGATCTCTAAGCGCTATGATGCGATCATTTGCCTTGGTGCTGTTATCCGCGGCGCCACTCCTCATTTTGATCTTGTCAGCAATGAGGTCAGTAAAGGAATCGCCCAAGTTGGCTTACAAACAGGAGTTCCTGTAATTTTTGGTGTCTTAGCTACCGATAGTATTGAACAAGCAATTGAACGTGCAGGAACTAAGGCTGGGAACAAAGGCTTTGATGCTGCAATGACTGCAATTGAAACCGCGAACTTGCTAAAATCCTTCTAAAAGACATGCTGCTAACTCAAGTTGAAACTTGTTAGTAAAATATGGAGGATTGTCCACTAAATAATCCTTGTCAAAAGACATGATCTTCATTAAACTTATAGAAGTGATTGTGCCTATTTTTTGACAAGGAGTTGAGTGCCATGACTTCTGACATTAGCGCCCAAGATAAGGAAACGGCTATGCTTGAAGCAGCGCGCTCAGGTAATGAAGATGCATTGAATGAGATGATTCAACACTATGAACCTGAAGTTCGCATGATTGCCTACAAATATTTTCTGCCGAGGGCTGACTATGACGACTTAATCCAAGAAGGCCGAATCGCAATTTATAGGGCTATATTAGCTTATGATATAAACCTAGGCATCCCCTTCCTTCATTTTTTAAGAATGGTCATTAAACGTAAACTTATTGATAGCTTACGTAAATATACTCGCCAAAAACACCTTAACTTAAATGAAGCTTATTCACTAAATAATGTGATTTCAGACTCAGAGGAAACAAGTTTCTTATCACTTTTACCGAACGCTGAGGATCCTTCATTAAGGGTTATCGCCAATGACGAAGCCCATTCAATGATTCATGACTTAAACATGACTAATCTTGAGCGTCTGGTATTTGAACATTATTTTATCCAAGGATTTAAACCACGTGAAGTGACTAAAAAATTAGGACTTAATCCAAAATCATTAGACAACGCTATCCAACGGATTCGACGTAAAACAGCGCAGTATCGTTTGCGTCAATTGGCAGGTTAGAGGAGGTTTCTGATGCATTCGTTTTCTGCATTTGTTTTTTCTTGTCGAATGCGCTTATCAAGACTAAAAAAGCGTAAATTGGCCGTTAGTTTGAGTGTTGTGTTTGTAGTGGCTATATTAATTTTTGGCCCTCCTGCCTATAAAGAAAGTTGGCTCGATCCTTTCGGAACGCTCAATGTACCCAATCGCGAACTTCACCCTCATTCGATTACTAAGCTGGGCATGGTGAGTTCCGATGATCCGTTTAATCCCCATTACTATACAAACGTGGGGGAAATCCAAGAGTTGATGCGCAACTTACAACGTGCCACCCCCCTCTCATCATCCGATCAAGCCTTAGTCTCTTTAGAAAATCAAAAGGTTCATTACTTTACATTACATCGAGAACTCTCACGCTATCATACGGAGGAAGACTATGCGTTGCAATACTACCCTGAAAAGGGTATTGTTCGCTTTAATCAACAAGCGTTTCGAATTAATGAGTCTACTATCTATGCCTTTACCCAAATTACAGCTGGTATGACACCGGGGTGGTGGAAATAAAGAAAACTTGGCTGGTGCCCACCGACGAAGACACTGTCTTCGCACGGGTTAAACCTTCTTGCAGCACTGTCTTCGCACGTATTAGTCATTCTGTCAGCCGCAGGCGCCGGCCAAGGATGCCCAGTGTCCCTTTAGCCAAGACTCGAACAGGACGTTCGAGATTAGAGCGCTGCCAAGGATGGCAAAGCGCCGTGATGGCGAGAAGGGACCGCCGACAACCGCCTTAGTTGCACTTATACCACCCGAATTATGCTACTCAAGATTTATACTTTCTGCCCTGGAATAAGCATTATTTCATTCATCAGTGGTGCCGCTTAAGCGGCATGGGGGTCTGTATAGGTATAATAAAGAACCGGGAACATGCGTTCCCGGTTCTTTATTTAAACTCCTGTATTAGGCAATACCACCGCTTTGACTAATTAGCTTGCTAACCTTACTATGGGCACTGGTGGCTTCGTTGGCCAAGCGTAAATAAATACTTCTCAAATCACCATGATGTGCACGCGTGGCTAGGGTCATGTATCCCATTGCAGCGCTCGCTGCGTCTTTTTCATAATCATAGAGCATATCCAAATCTGTAAATTGACTCATTTTCAAACCCTCCTTTCTATTGTATTTCGGCCATTCCTTTGTTGAAATACCCTAATACACTCTCTAAACCTTTGGCCTGTTCTTTAAAAAATCCTTTTACTTCCTCGTTTTGTGCCATTTCATTGTACATTTGGCATTTTTTCATGGCCGTTTCTGTTTCAATACGACTACGAGTTAACATTCCTTGATCGAGGATTTTTTTCACTTCCACGTCATTTAGTTGCATCTGTATCCC
>DATMYU010000073.1:0-5322 GCA_035560775.1 Desulfosporosinus sp. | reverse complement strand
AATTATAATATAGTTGTTGTCCAGAGCCAACGCACTATGTTGGTCTAGTCAGCCGGTAGAATGACCGGAATGGGAGCGTAACAACTAAATGAATGAAATAGAAATTAAGAAAACTCGACCACTGGAGCTTTTGGCTCCGGCAGGAAGTTTTGAGGCCTTCAAAGCAGCGGTAGAAAACGGTGCAGATGCTGTTTACCTAGGGGGTAAAAGCTTTGGTGCCAGGGCAAGTGCGGCAAATTTTGATTTAGAAGAGCTACGAAAGGCAGTTCGTTATGCTCATGACCGACAGGTTAAAGTGTGTGTGACTGTGAATATTCTGATTGCGGACCAAGAGTTTCAGGAACTTTTAGACTATCTTTATGTTTTACACGAAGTGGGTGTCGATGCCCTAATCTTGCAAGATGTGGGAGTTGCGGAGTTAATCCATACTATTCTCCCGGAAGTTAAAACCCATGCGAGCACACAAATGACGGTTAACACCAGTTGGGGTGCGCAACATTTGGAAGGACTTGGATTTTGCCGAGTTGTGTTGGCAAGAGAGACTTGGGCTGATGAAATTAAAACCATCGCGGGAAAGACACCGCTTGATATTGAAGTCTTTGTGCACGGCGCACTTTGTGTCTGTTATTCCGGGCAATGCCTTATGTCGAGCTTTATCGGGGGACGGAGCGGCAATCGGGGCACGTGTGCACAACCTTGCCGGATGACGTATCAGCTTGTGAATCAAGAGCATGAGAACCTTTTGCCAAAAAGCTCGGGGGAACACTTGTTAAGCCCTCGGGATTTAAACTTAGCAGAGGAATTGATGGAGTTAAAACGAATTGGAGTTCATTCTCTTAAAATAGAGGGAAGGATGAAGAGACCGGAGTATGTGGCAACTGTGACTCGGCTCTATCGGCAAGCTTTGAATCGGATCGAAGATCAGTCGGAAGACAGTGCAGGTAATCCTTTACTTACGCCGGAAGAACATCAGGAATTGTTGCAGGTGTTCAATCGAGACTTTACAAGCGGGTATTTCAAGGAGAACCTCGGTGCAGAACTTATGAGCTATACTCGACCGAACAACCGGGGCACGCGTCTTGGGCGAGTAGCTGGCTTAGAACCTGGGCGATTATTGCTTAAACTGGAGGCAGCGTTACACCCAGGTGATGGGATCGAATTTTGGACCGGTCGAGGACGGGAAGGAATTACAGTTGGGTCAATTTGGAAGGACCAGACCGAGGTTGAAGAAGGATTGCGCGGAGAAACCGTGCAGATCGAGTTTTTTGGGATGGCCCAGACTGGAGACAGAGTCTTTAAGACCAATGATGCTTTGTTGATGGAAAAGGCTCGGGAAAGCTTTCAAGAGGGACGGGAGCAACGCAAAGCTCTGCTGAACATGCGTCTATCGGGTCATGAAGGAGATAAATTGTGTTTAGAGGTCATGGAGGGTGAGCGTAAAGTCGCCGTCCATTCGGCGAGTGACGCTCAAAAGGCTTTGAAAAGGCCGCTGACTTGGGACTATGCCTTCCAGCAGTTGGGGCGCTTAGGGACAACACCCTTTAGGCTAGATAAGTTGGAGTTGGAAATCGATGAGGGCATCATGCTTCCAGTGAGTGATATAAATGAAATGCGTCGTTTAGCGGTTGAGAAATTACTACAGGAGATGTCTCGCCCAAGAGTCGATCAGCAAACGTATAGACAGAGAATAGAACGTTGGAAACAGCGTCAGGCCGAAGAGCGGGCCAGCTTAATGGGGCACGTCGTTCCTCAGATTTCTGTGGCTGTAAGTGACGAAGAAACGCTCCAAGCCGCTCTAAAAGCGGGGGCTAATCGGGTGCTCATTGGTGGAGAACATTGGCGTTCCCGACGTGGTTTTTCCTTGGAAGAGATTCGTAGTAGTTTCGAGATTTGCAGGAGGCAGGGAATCGACTGTGCTTGGCGTTTACCACGCATCTTAAATCAGGCTCAGAGTGCAAGTCTTTTGGCGGAGCTTAAAATAGCGGCCGAGTGGGAGAAAAAACCAAAACTGATGATTTCGAACCTTGGAGAGCTAGAGATAATGCGCTCTATTGATGCGAATTGGCTGTTCGAAGTGGATTACTCTTTAAATGTCTTTAACGAAGCTAGCCTTGCTTATTTTTTACGCATGGGTGCTAAAAAGGTGACCCTTTCGCCCGAGCTACACCACGAACAACTGGCCCATTTAGCGAAATGGCCGGGAGTAGAGCTTCTGGCGTTTGGGGATCTTGAGATGATGGTGAGTGAATACTGTCCAGTCGGGGCAACGTTGGGTGGGAAAAAAGGGGAACACTGCACTGGTACGTGTGTGAGCGAACCGCATTACTTGCGTGATCGTATGCGCTATGATTTCCCAATTGAGACGGATCAAGAATGCCGAATGCACCTTTTTAATGTTAAGATCCTCAACCTCTATGAAGAGCTTGTCCAAATTCGGCGTATGGGGATTTCAACCGTTCGCCTGCAATTGACTCGGCAAACTCCCCAGCAAGTTCGGCAGATCGTATGTTTGTTTGTCGAGGCTTGGGATACATTGTGTGAAGGCAAGAAGGCCTCATGGACCTCGGATGAGGGGATGGCGGAGTTAATAGCTCTTTTTCCGGAAGGATTTACCAAAGGGCATTTCTTCCGCGGTGTGTTGTAGGTTGTTGAATGGGCGGAGGAGGAACTATGGGAATCGAAGCTAAAGTTCTAAATAAACTGGATTTTCCAAAGGTATTGTCACGTTTAGCTGAATATTGTATCCTTCCGCGAGCGAAAGAACTGGCGCTTGGATTAATACCTTATATCGATTGGAAATCGGTACGCTTGGCATTGCAAGAAACGGAAGAAGGCAGGGATCTCTTGCGAGGAAATCCTCTTTTTTCCGTCCGCGGTGCTAAGGAAATTCGCTCCTATATCGAGCGTTGTTTACGAGGCGGGGTAATTCACGGAGAGGAATTACTGGAGGTTCGCGATACGCTTAAAGTAGGGCGGAAAATAAAACAACTCCTTGAGGAATCCCAAGAGAGTTTTCCAGGGTTAAAGGATATCGTTTTATCCATCGAACCACAAAAGGATCTAGAAGACGAAATCTCCCGCTGCATTTCGGAAGATGGGAAGGTGTCGGACAACGCTTCTCCTGAACTCTCAGATTTAAGGCGCGCGCTAAACCGTCTGCAGCACCGTATTCGAGAAACTCTAGAGGGGACTTTGCGGAATTCTACGTATCAGAAGATGCTACAAGACCCTATTATCACTCAACGCTCGGATCGTTATGTGGTACCCATAAAACAGGAATACCGCACGGCATTTCCTGGTATTGTACACGATCAATCCGCGAGTGGAGCAACCCTATTTATTGAACCTATGCCAGTAGTTCATCTAGGTAATGAACTGCGGGAAGTGATTTTGAAGGAACAACGTGAAGTCCAACGAATTCTCCAAATGCTCTCAGCCCAAATTGAGGCACGTGCGGATGCGGTGGCAGAGCTTCATGAAGCCTTGGCCAAATTAGATCTTGTTATTGCCAAAGCGAATTTAAGTGTGGCAATGAATGCAGGTGCGCCGGAGCTAGTATTGGGCCAACACGTGAAGCTTGTTCAGGCTAGGCATCCGTTGATTACAGGAAAGGTTGTCCCTCTTTCTATCGAATTAGGTGTTGATTTTGATACCTTGGTGATTACCGGGCCCAATACTGGGGGGAAAACGGTGGCGCTGAAAGTGGTTGGGCTTATGGCAGCTATGACTCAGTCCGGCCTACACATTCCAACAGAAATTGGCTCTCAGATGGGGGTTTTCACCCAGATTTTTGCGGACATCGGGGACGAACAAAGTGTTGAGCAATCCTTAAGTACCTTCTCAGGGCATATGAGAAACATTGTGGAAATTATTAACCAGTCCGATGAGCGTTCTTTGGTATTACTCGATGAAGTTGGGGCTGGGACAGATCCGACGGAAGGGGCAGCACTGGCAATGGGCATTTTAGCCGAACTTCATGAACGGGGCTGCAAAACGGTATCGACAACTCACTATGGAGCACTAAAGACGTTCGCCTATGAAACTCCGCGTGTTAAAAACGCTTCAGTGGAATTTGATACGGAGACTTTGCGTCCAACGTATCGACTTTTAATAGGAATACCCGGTAAAAGTAACGCTTTTACGATCGCCGGGCGACTGGGTTTGAGCGAACAGGTCCTTGAAAGGGCGAATACCTTTGTGACGGAGCGAGAAATGCAGGTGGCAGATCTCATCGAAAACTTAGGAGAAACCCACCGCGAGATTGAAGTGGAAAAACAAAAAGCCAAGCTGGAGCGACAAGCGGTAGAACGGCAAAGTAAAGCTTTGGAAGAAAAGATGATACTCCTAGACGAGGAATATGAAATACTCGTAGCTCTGGCAAAGGATGAGGCCGGAGAGCTTGTTCGACAGGCTAAACGGGAAGCAGATACCTTGATTGAGGAATTAAAACAGGCTCTTAAAAAAGATAACAAACAACAACAAGATATCGAAAAGGCCCGCCAGGGATTTCATCGTATCTCAGCTAGGCTTGATAAGGGTCGGAAAGTACAACGTTCGGGCAGCGGATTAACAGCAGATCAGATTAAGCTCGGGCAGACGGTTCAGATGACGAAACTTAAGCAGAAAGGGCATGTCTTACAGCTCCCAAATTCAAATGGTGAGGTTCTAGTTCAAGTGGGTATTATGAAAGTTATGGTTCCGCTGGTAGAATTAAAGTTAGCCAAGGAGGAGAAGGAAATTCCACCCAAATATTCGCGAGAAGCGAGTATCGGACTTCAAAAAGCGGAGGCGATTCGTAGCGAGATTGATTTAAGAGGAATGCTCGTCGAGGAGGGAACGCAGGCTCTCGACAAGTATTTAGATGACGCCGTTCTCAGTGGAATTGGTTTGATTTGGGTTATTCATGGCAAAGGGACAGGTGCCATGCGTGCGGGTATACAAGATTTCCTAAGGGGGCATCCGCATGTACTAAGCTTCAGAATCGGGGAATATGGAGAAGGGGACTCTGGAGTTACGGTTGTTGAACTAAAGTAAGAAAAACCTATGAGATGAATAGGATAACGGTCTTGGTAAGAATATAAACAGCACTGAAAACCTTAAGGGTTACAGTGCTGTTTATATGTAAAGAAAAGGAGGGCTTGCCCTCCTTTTTGGTACTAGTCAGAAAAGTATAAACTAACGTTTATATACTTTCTGGAAATATAAGTTTAACTAGGCGGCCACTGGTCAAGGATGGTGCGAAGAGACCGCCTTCGCTAAAGCCTGGCGCCAGCCAAGTTTTCTTTATAAAGATTAAGCAGTATTAGTCGGTTAGTGTTAATT
>DATMYU010000072.1:0-4255 GCA_035560775.1 Desulfosporosinus sp. | reverse complement strand
GCTAAAGAAACTAGTTAGGAGAAAAACCAATAGTGGTTAAGAAAACGTATCTAGTCCTAGCATTATAATATTTAGGGAGGGGATAATGGTGAAAAGGAAAATTCGGATTCTGTCAGTGGCCTTAATTTTATTACTAACAGTATTTTTTACGGGTTGTGGACAAACACAAACTGCCAGCACTGCCAATGCACCATTTAAGCTTGGCGTAATTTACAGTACCAGTGGCGCTTCGGCCAGTGTTGGAACACAAGAAAAACGTTCGGTTGATTTGTTTGTGGAAGAAACCAATGCTCAAGGCGGGATTAACGGACACCCTATTGAAGTAATCTTTGAAAATGATGATACTAATTCTGAAAAGGCGGTAGCTGCCGCTAAAAAATTAGCCTATAACGACCAAGTAGATGCCATTATCGGCCCGATCACCAGTTCAGCTATTGAAGCGGTAAAAAGTGTAACTAAAGAAGCCAAAGTCCCTCACTTGAGCATTACCGGCTCAAGCCCAAAGTTAACTTTGGACAACCCTGAATGGTACTTTAGAAATGCTATTTCTTCACAATTTCAGACCAAAAATCTTGTTAAATATAGCGTGGAAACACTTGGATTAAAAAATTTTGCTATCCTTTATGACGGGGCAAGAACGACAGATCAGTACGAGGGCTTTGTCAAAGATTTAAATACCTATAATCTTAAACCAGTTGCAGCTGAAAAATTCCAAACAGGAGAAACCAGTTTTAATGCTCAGTTGCTTAACCTTAAAAAGGCTAATCCCGATGCAATCCTGGTTCTTGGGATGATTAACGAAGGTGCAGCGGCCGCTAAACAAATCAGGGATTTGGGCATCCAGGCCAAAATACTTGGCGTAGTTGCATTTGCTTATTCTGATTTTATTAAACTTGGTGGATCAGCAACAGAGGGAACTTTGGCTGTTACAACGTTCCTTTCCACGAGTACCCAACCTAAAACAGTAGAATTTGTCAAGAAATTTAAAGAGAAATTTGGTGAAGATCCAGATCACGGTGCTGCTCATACTTATGATGCCTTGAATTTGATTGCCAACAGCGCATCATCAGGGCAACTAAGTTATAAAGATTTGGCAGCCGACAGGCAGAAGATTAAGGATGAATTGAACAAAGTATCGAACTATCAAGGTGTAACATCTCCAATTTCTTACTCAGCAAACGATCATGACGGATACGAAGATCTATACTTGGTCGAAGTAAAGAATGGAAAATGGGAAGTCATAAAATGATTTCCACCATAATTTAGCTAAAAGCCGGCTCTGCGGATGGTAATCTCATAGCCGGCTTTTCTAAAAGGAGGCTAAATCTCGTGTTGTTGGATCAAGTAATAGTAGGGCTGGTGGTTGGAGCTTCTTATGCTTTGTTAGCTATAGGATATTCGCTGATATTTGCATCTATGCGGTTGCTTCATTTTGCTCAAGGTGATTTCCTAATGATTGGAGGGTTCATTTCGTTAAGCATTGTGAGTTCTGTTACGGCTAATCCGTTTCTAGTGATCTTTTTGGTAATGACAAGCCTTGCTTTGCTGGGTTACCTTATTGAGAGACTTTGTTATAAAAGAATTCCGGATCACATGCATGCTGCCAGAATCATCGCTACCCTTGGTGTAGGAATGATCTTAAAAAATACTGCAGGAATTATTTGGGGTGCCCAAATTAGGCCACTGTCGGATGGTTTTTTTCGCGGACCGGTTGTTAACCTAGGCTCCTTAAGAATCCAGCCGTCGTATTATTGGACTCTGATCATTGGGGCTATGTTGATGATTTTATTATCACTTTTTTTGAATCGCACGAAAGTCGGTTTGGCAATCAGAGCATCAGCCTATAATGCGGAAGTGGCTGAAATAATGGGGATAAACTCGGCCAAAGCCAGAACGATTGCCTTTATTATTGCCGCTAGCTTAACGGGCTGTGTAGGTATCTTTGTGGCTCCGATGACGTTTATTCATACTGAAATGGGTGTTTCCTTAGGAATGAAGGGCTTTTCCGCAGCAGTTCTGGGAGGTTTGGGCAATATTCCGGGAGCAATGGTAGGGGGTTTGTTGTTGGGAATGATCGAAACCTTTGGCGCAACCGTGATTTCCTCAGGTTACAAAGATTCAATCGCCTTTATCGTTCTGATATTAATTCTGGTCTTTAAACCTTCCGGCCTTTTTGGAACGACAGAGCCGGAAAAAATATAAAAAAGGGGACTAAAATGAAAGAAAAAAAGTGGATTTATCCTGTCTTAATAAGTTTACTACTGCTTTTACTTCCCCTTATAACCAGACAAAACTATTATGTGCTCCATATCGCCATCATTTGCAGTATTTTTTCCATACTAGCTATCGGGTTGAATATACTTCAAGGTTATGCCGGTTTAGTATCAATCGGTCAGGCAGGGTTTTATGCTATTGGAGCCTATATAGCAGGTTTATTGGCAGTTAAGTTGGGTCTTGGATTTTGGATTTGTATCTTAATTAGCAGCCTTGTTACTTCATTAGTAGGTTTAGGTCTGGGTCTGACTACGGTAAGACTTTATGGAGGATATTTGGCCCTGGTGACGGTAGGGTTTGGACGGATAGTTCAGTTGGTGGCAGTCAATTGGACCAATCTCACAGGTGGGGGAGAAGGACTGCTTGGTATACCGTCTGCTAAAGTTGGCTCACATGTCTTATCGCAAACAGGATATTATTATGTTTGCATTTTTATTGTGGCCCTAGTGTTCTTATTTACGGGCAATGTGATCAATTCTAAAACTGGACGGGCTTTTATTGCCATGAGGGAGCAAAGGATTGCGGCAAGTATGATGGGTATTGATATTGCCAAGTATCGTCTGATCGCTTTTGTCATTGCCGCATTTTATTCAGGAATAGCAGGAAGTTTGTATGGTTTTTTTGCCGGTTCACTTTTTCCTGATTATTTTAATTTATCTCAATCCGTAACTATTTTGATTATGGTCGTGCTCGGCGGGTCAGGAACGAAATATGGTCCTATAATCGGGGCTATTTTGGTAACCATAGGATTTGAAGTATTAAGACCGTTTCAAAGTTATCAGATGATTATTTATGGGATCGGTATTGTCTTGGTAGTTATGTTTATGCCATCAGGTCTTAGTGGATTAATTCAACGCTTAGCCAAGGTAATAAAAATTAGAAAAAAAGGTGATACCCATGCTGCTGCAGACTGATCAGATAAAAATGTATTTTGGGGGGATTAAGGCGATAGACGGAGTGAATTTTTCCGTCCAACCGCATACGATTCATTCAGTTATCGGACCCAACGGTTCAGGAAAGACAACTTTGTTTAATGTAATTACTGGTTTTTATCGGCCTACTTCCGGCAGAATAGATTTTGACGGTATTGATATTACCAACTTAAAACCTCATGCTATTGCAGAAAAAGGTATGACTAGGACTTTTCAAACACTTCGGCTTTTTCCCAATATGACTGTTCTGGAGAATATAGTTGTTGGCCGGCATTGTCGGATTGAAGAGAGTTTGTGGAAAAGCGGACTAAGGCTTCCAACTGTAAAAAAGCAGGAAAAAGCAGCGTTTGCTAAAGGTGAAGAAGTTTTAGGGACGATAGGTTTAATGGATAAAAAGTACCAACTTGCTGCCAGTCTGTCCTATGGAGAAGGGAGACTTTTGGAAATTGGCAGGGCGCTGGTTAGCGATCCCAAACTGCTCCTTCTTGATGAACCGACGGCAGGAATGAATCCGGCTGAAACAAAGCGTGTTATGGAGTTGATTAAGAATTGTTGTCACAAGGGGTTGGCAATTATTCTAGTAGAACATGACATGAAAGCAGTCATGGCCTACTCTGATCGAGTTACTGTCTTAAACCATGGACAGAAAATTGCCGAAGGGACACCTGAAGAAATCCAGACCAATGAAGGCGTAATTGCCGCTTATCTGGGAAAAAGGCGGGGACATCACCATGTTGACTCTTGATAAGATTTTTACCAGGTATGGTAATATTGAAGCAGTAAAAGGTATTAGCCTGACAGTAAATCAAGGGGAATTGGTAACCATTTTTGGTGGTAATGGCGCCGGCAAGAGCACCACTATGAAAACAGTGGTAGGGCTTGTCAAGGCTAGTTCAGGTAGAGTGTTATTTGAGGATAGAGCAATTACTAATCGCCCTGCTCATGAAATCATATCTTTGGGCATTGCTTTAGTACCGGAAGGAAGAATGGTTTTTCCGGGATTTACAGTTCAGGAAAATTTGAAAGCTGGGGCCTACTGTCTTAAAAAG
>DATMYU010000071.1:0-3131 GCA_035560775.1 Desulfosporosinus sp. | reverse complement strand
GTGTTTCATGTGGATTTTTAGTTTATTTGTTAACTTAAGGAGGGACGAACTTGGATTTCAATATTTTGGTGGGTGGCGCTGCGGGTCAAGGGGTTGACACAGTTGCAAAAGTACTGGAATTAATCATGAAAAAGCAAGGAGTTGAGGTTTTTTCCCATAAAGATTATATGTCCCGTGTCCGTGGCGGACACAACTTTCATATGATACGTTTTGCGGATCACGCGATTTACTCTCATCGCGAGACTCTCGATGTTATTTTAGCGCTTGATTCTAAAACTGTGGAAATACACTCTTCCCAGTTGTCTGTACAGGGTGTGCTGGTCAGTGACGAGAGTTACCGTCAGACGATAAGTAAGGGAAACGCTTTATGGCTCCCGTTGAAAGAAAAGGCCCTCGAGGCTGGGACGAAATTGACGGAAGGCACCGTCGCCGCTGGCGCAGTTTTGCGTTTGTTCGATTTCGACTTTGAAACGGTCTGGCCGGTGTTGCATAGTCTCTTTAAGTCGGAGATTTTTGAAGTTAACCGACGGGCATTAGAAATAGGATACGCACTGACTGAGCCACAATTTAAGCTTGAGTTTCCTGAAAGTCAACCGAGAATTATGGTCACAGGTAATCAAGCGATAGGCCTGGGGGCGTTGGCTGCAGGAGTTAGTTTTTATTCTGGATACCCTATGACTCCTTCTACTGGAATCATGACCTACTTAGCCAGCAAAATGGAAGAGGCAGGGATTGTGGTGGAACAGGCAGAAGACGAAATTGCGGCTATCAATATGGCGATTGGTGCTTCTTATGCTGGGGCTAGAGCTATGACGGCAACGTCCGGCGGTGGATTTTGCCTGATGGTTGAAGGACTTGGTCTAGCAGCTATGACGGAGACACCGCTGGTTATCGCCGAAATTCAGCGCCCGGGTCCAGTCACGGGCTTTCCCACTCGTACAGAGCAGGCCGATCTGAGTTTTGTCCTCACGGCTTCCCAGGGGGAATTTCCTCGCATGGTTACCGCCTTGCGTGATCCAGAAGATGCTTTTTATCAAACCTTCCGAGCCTTCAATCTTGCGGACAAATATCAGATTCCGGTGATTCTGCTGGGAGATCAATACCTAGGAGATTATTATCAGACGATACAACCCTTTGATTTTTCCGGTTTGACAATTGAGCGCGCCTTAGCAGGGGAAGCGGTATGGAAGCAACCGGAACACTATCAACGCTACAAATTGACGGAAGACGGGATTTCACCACGCTTAGTGCCCGGTCGGTGCGGAACCAAAGTCGTCCTTGCTGATAGTGATGAGCATACTGAGGACGGTCATATTACCGAAGCAGCTGATGTGCGTGTCGCCATGACCCAAAAAAGGATGCAACGCTTGGAACATCTAAAAAAGGAAGTGCAGGAACCCTGGGTTTTTGGACAGACTGATCCAGAGATCTTGCTCTTAGCGTGGGGGTCAGCTGCTGGACCAGTGCGAGAAGCGATCGAACTCCTGGAAGAAGACTACTCCATTGGGGCTTTAATCTTCGGAGATATCTATCCATTGCCAACGAAGCTTCTGACGGATTTGGTACCGAACGTAACGATGCTGATTAATGTGGAACAAAACGCCACCGGCCAACTTGCTTCTCTGATCCGTCAGGAAGCCTTGATTGTCTGTACACACAGCATCTTGCGTTACGATGGAAGACCCATGAGCGGGCAGTATATCGCGGACAGGGTAAAGGAGGTAGTTTCAAGTGGCGAAAGAGGAACAGAGTAAAAGTCTGTTTGATTCTGATGACGAAATCGCTTGGTGTCCAGGATGTGGGAATTTTGCCATTTTGACGGCGATCAAGACAGCCTTATTAGAATTGAAGAAGCGACCGGAAGAAATTCTGATGGTATCAGGAATTGGGCAGGCCGCGAAACTTCCTCATTATATACGGGCCAACGTTTTTAACGGTTTGCACGGGCGTGCTTTGCCTCCGGCCGTGGCCGCGAAGATCGTCAATCCTGAACTAACGGTGATTGTTCATTCCGGGGATGGAGATACGTATGGAGAGGGCGGGAATCATTTTATTCACAATATCCGACGTAATGTGGACATAGCCCATTTTGTCCATGACAATCAGATCTATGCTTTGACCAAGGGGCAGGCTTCTCCGACAACAGACCTGGGACAGGTGACTGGGATCCAGACGAAAGGTAATTTAGACCAACCGCTTAACCCGCTGATGTTGGCTCTGGCGGCTGGAGCGAGTTTTGTGGCTCGGGGTTTCACAGGACGCCCTGAACACCTCGTAAACCTAATGAAAGAGGCTATTAGCCATCCGGGTTACGCCTTGATAGATATTCTTCAGCCCTGTGTTAGTTTCAATAAAGTGAATACCCATCGTTGGTATGCCGATCGGGTTTATGAATTACCAGAGGAGTATGAGACTGGCAATTTGAGCAGAGCACTGGAGAAAGCCATGGAATGGGGAGGAAAAATACCCGTCGGAATTTTCTACCGCGTAGAAAAACCAACCTTCAGTGATCGTCTCTCTTGGCTTGCTGATCGCCCCCCACTGGTTGATCGGGTCTGGGAACCGCGAGATGCTGAGAGATTCATGACAGAACTGGAATAGTAAGGAGCTTGTCATAACTGGGATTCCCATATATAAGTGCATTGCACGGTGAAAAACGAAATATAGTTTGGAGGAACAAATAAATGGAAAATCCTATTATAATTGGAGCGACTGCCCCGAATTTTAATCTAAAGGATAACCGCGGTAATATGGTTAGCTTAAACGATTATAAAGGTAAAAAAGTGTTGCTTTCTTGGCATCCTTTAGCCTGGACTTCCGTTTGCGCTGAGCAGATGAAATCCCTAGAAACCAATTACGCACGATTTGAAGAACTTGGTACGATTCCATTGGGATTTAGTGTTGATCCTGTCCCTTCTAAGAATGCCTGGGCCAAGGACCTGAAGATTGCCAATCTTAAATTGCCATCTGACTTCTGGCCACATGGGGAAGTTGCCAAAGCATACGGTTTGTTTCGAGAACTGGAAGGATTTTCCGAGCGGGCTAATGTGCTTGTCGATGAAAACGGCAAAATCAGCTGGATAAAAATCTATGATATACATCAACTCCCAGACGTTGAAGAGGTTCTTCAG
>DATMYU010000070.1:0-5963 GCA_035560775.1 Desulfosporosinus sp. | reverse complement strand
GGATTTATAAGGATGAACCCCTGCATTTTGTAAGAGTATGACCAAAGCACTGACTGGTAGGGGTTCGACTCCTCGCCAAAAAGAAAAAAGATACTGTAAAGCATAAGTACCTCTTGAATTCAGTCTCCATGCGTTAACGCTATTTCTATATCACTTTCGAACTCATAATCACAAGTATACATTAGAAATTGATGATAAGTCTACATAATTTTTTTCTGATTTTTAATGGCAGATAATAGTACATTTTCGACATGCATAACGGGTAAGAGACCACCAACTATTTGAGCGACCGACCCCCACTCCCCGTGCGATAGATAACATTGACAACATGAACGGTGGGAGGTCTTGTCCTATAGAAAAATAAAGAATGACTGGCCACCCTTCCGCGTTATCCGCCACAGGTGCGCCCACCCATGCGTTAGTGCCAATACCTGACAAGTCAATCCTCCCAGGATCTAAGCCAATAGTCGGGTATGTCAATGGCGTCAGGTATTGGCGTAGGTATGGCTGAAATTTTAAAAAGATATGGAAAAGATTATCGTAATACTAAAGACGGATTCTTGTCGGTTGTAGCGTGGGAAATTCTCTATAACTTCGGTCAAAGAATGGTTTATTATAAAATGAATCCACATTTATCCAAAAGCAGTTATTCTGAAATCTGACTTGCCTTGCAAATTAGCGATTTAAAAGTTCTTATTAGGATAATCAAGAGCGCTGTTGACAACTCGTCCGATTTGAGCCGGTGGTTTCCTTCGCTTAGGGAAAGTCATGGCGAAGAAGGTCGTTGCCGCTGCCATAAGGATTAAAACCATAATTTCATCAGCTATATATTCAAAACCCAGGTTCTTTACGGTAAGCAAGCGGAACCCTTCGGCCATCCAGGTATAAGGCATAATTCGAAGCAGATTATTAATCACCGCCGGGATATGAGTACTCGGCCAAGAATAACCCGAAGCCACAAAAATAGGAACCGAAATCAGCATGACATAACGGGTTACCAACAAAGAATTCGGACAATATACCGAAACGATAAACCCTACCGAAACAACAATAAGGTTAAAAAGCAAACCCATTAAAAGGATTAAACCTACCGAGCCTTCGATCTTAACGTTCACAAAACGTGCCGCAATCCACAATAATAAACCGTAGTTAAAGAAATTAGCGATAAAATAAGGCAAGGCTTTACCTATGAAGATCTTCCACTGAGGGACCGCCGCGCAAAGAAACTGAAGCCAAGAATTCTCTTCCTTCTCCCGAGTCACGGTCAGGCCAATTCCCAGGAGCCCAATCTGCTGAATGATCATAAGAACTAGACCCATATAGAGGAAGCTAGCGTAGCTGAAGGTCGGATTATACCATACCTCCATACTATAGGAAACCGTATCCATGACATTGGTAATCTCTTGCTTCGTCATTCCCAAACCGCTTAAGTAAGCAGCCGTATGATCAGCGCTGAAGGTATTAAGCACTTGCTGAAAATACTTGCGCGTATTGAACCCGTAAATCAGATTTGAACCATCATAGACGGTTAAAATCCGAGTCAGTTGGTGCTGCGCCAGTTTCTGAGAATAGTCTGCCGGAATGACAACACCTGCTCGAACCAGGCCATTTTTCATTCCTGCTTCTAAGTCAGCATAAGTACTCACTTGCGGGATCACCTTGAAATTAGGGGTGTTCTCAAAGGCCGAAACAACAGCACGGCTTTCCTGAGAATGATCAAGATCAACAATTCCAAGCGGCACATGCTGCAGAACAGCGGAAACATAGACCAAGCCAAACATCGAGGCATAAAGGAGCGGAACAATAAATAATATCGTCAAAAGAACCCGCTCCCGAAAAATATGCATTATTTCATAATGAACAATGTTTAAGATTTGCTTCACATCAATCACCCCTTATGCGGAAAGTCGCTGACCATTAAACGCAATGCTGCCACACTATAGAAAAGAACAGCCATGAGCCCCAAGGCCAAAAAATAGTGACTCATAAATCCCCAACCCGGATTTTTAAAGGTCAGAAAACTTACACCTTGAAAGAACCAAGTCTGGGGAAAAATCCAAACAACATGTTGAAGCCACTGGGGCATGGCTTGAAGCGGCCAGGTGAAACCGGAAAACAAAAACGAAGGCAGAGCTATAATCATTCCGTAACGTGAAGCATTGACGGCATTGGGGGAAAGACTTGACATCATCGTACCTAAACCATGTACGGCCAGGATAAAAATTAAATTAAACAAAAGAAAACTCGACCAGCCGCAGGCAAGCGGAAGTTTAAAGACCACAAAAGCGAGAAAATAGACGGGCAAGACAGTCAGCAGCAAAATACCAATATGCACAAGAGATTTACAGAAAAAAAGCTTAAGCAATGATATCCCCGAAGTCCTAATCTGATACCAGCTGCGCCGCCCATTCTCACCAATTATCGTCATACAAGAGGCCAGAGTACAGCACTGCTGCCAAACGTTCAAAGCAAAGGCTAAGACCAGGAAATAAGCGTAATTGGTCGTGGGATTAAACCAAGCTTCTTCAGGAAAGGCAATAGACTGATATGCTTCTTGAGCCTGATTGACTTGAATCCCCTTAGCAATTAAGGTTTGAATTCCGACCTGAGCCCCTAACGTTCGGGTAACTGTCAGCAAAGCACTGGAAGCATTTGTCGCATAAGCTATGTTCATACCATCGATAAATACTGCAACCTTAGTCTGACGCTGCAAAGCAATATTTTTACCATAATTCTCGGGAATCACCACCCCAACAATTACTTCGCCTCTTTTGATCGACTCCTCCAACTGACTAAAGGTATCGAAATAGGCAACGACCTGCAAGTTTTGGCTGTTTTTTAAGTCAGTAATAACTTGCCGACTGGCACTGCTCCTATCTAAGTCCACAATGGCAGTTGAAATATTTTCAATCCGCTGATAACTATAAACACCGGCAAAAAGCAACAACGCCAGCACAGGTCCGACGAGCAAAATATTGCGCAGACTTCTGTCCCGCCACATGTAAAATAATTCACGCTGCATAATAGCCAGACACTGTCTAATCATAATAGTCGACCACTCTGTTCCGCGTAATATTTTTCCTGCCTGTTCCATTCCTCCTGAGCAGCTTCCGAGTCATAAATGGTTATCTCTCCGCCCTCCAACCAGGCTACTTTAGTAAAAGACTGCGCAAAGGCAAAATTACTAAAGGTGCTGACACAAGTTCCGCCTTCAGCTAAAAATTGCTCCAGCTCCTTCAAGATAAGATTACGCGAAAAGAGATCAATATCCTTAATAATTTCATCAAGAAGTAACAACTTTGGCTGATTGAGCAGAGCACAAGCCAGAGAAACTCGCTGCAAAACACCGATATCCAGAGAAGTTACCGGCTTCGTCAAAAACTCCTGAAGTTGAAAACGCTCAATCAGCTCACGCACAGCGACCCGAGAGGCTTTTTTCAAAGCTGCGATAAAATCGAGATTTTCCACCACCGACATGTCCCGGAACAAACTGCTCTCTTGAGTCACAAGCCCCAGAGTCCGCTTGAACTTCTCTGTTTTTTTAATATTAAACCCCAAGATTTCAACCTGACCCGATTTAAAGCGATCGACTCCCGCTAAAATATGCACTAAAGACGTCTTCCCTGCTCCCCGAGTACCAAATATGCCAAGGCATTCTCCAGACTGAACTTCAAACGAGATTCCCTGAAAAAGCAGCTTGCGGCCTATTTTCTGCACAAGATTAGTAACCCTAATTACAGGCCCCATAGTTACTTTGCCCCCTCTAGGATTTTGACTTTGGCAGTCATCCCCGTCTTCAGCGCTAAATCTTGATTAGGTATATCAATCTTGACCTGGAAGCTCCGAATATCATGTTCATATTGTTCATTGATCGCTTTCTTGACGGCAAATTCACCGGCCCCATTAATTAAGACGACCTTACCCTTAAATACTTTGCCAGGAAAAGCATCCACGGTAATTTCCGCTTCTTGATTCAGGTGAACACGCCCTATCTTCGCTTCGCTGATGTAAACGTTCACATAAGGGTCAGCCAAATCCGTAATCTCATAAACCGGAGTACCCGCATTCAACATTTCACCTGTCTGAAGGTACTTCTGAGTAATGAACCCGGACTTCGGAGCAAGCAAGTGGGTATCACTAAGATAGGCATTGGCTTTTTGGACAGACCCATCGGCTTGTTTAACCGTTCCTTGAGCCGCCTGAGACTGGGCCTCGGCAATAGTCACATTCGCCCGAGCCGAAATAGCCTGTTCAAGAGCAGCCTGAGCTTCCTGCAGCTTGCTCTGCGCCAAATTATAAGCATTAGTGGCATCATCCAGCGTCTTTTGCGGTGCAGCACCATTTTTAACTAAACCTGTGGCACGGTCTAAGGACAGCTGGGCGTCTTTAACCCCTATTTCCGCCTGGGCAACTTTCGCTTGGGTTTGAGCTATGGTAGCTTCCGCCTGCTGACTCGTCAAAGGAACCGCATTAGCTGCCCGCTGAGCATCCCCTACCGCTGCATTATACGCTCCCTGAGCGGATACAAGATCAGAGCTTATTTCCTGATCTTCCAAAGAGGCTATTTCCTGTCCAGCTTGCACTGTGCCCCCCTCGTCAACAAGCATCTTCTCTAATTTGCCAGCAACCTTGAAAGAAGCCACCACATTCGTAGCTTCAATAGTACCCGTTGCCGAAAGACTCTGCTCCGCATCGGCTAAAGCTACCTCATGATGGTAGAAATAGCGGTTAAAAATAAACAGACTGGCGACAATAATTCCCATAAAAATGATAAAAGTCCCTATTTTCTTTAAGTTAATCTTGGCTAGAGCATCCATTCTCTATTCCTCCTTATGACAAAAGATACCATTAAAAATAAGTGTCAGAATATGCTGCAATCGTGCTTCAAGCATCTTCTCAGAAAGCAGATCTTCCTGCCAGAGAGGCTGAACAATCTCACGCCGATTAAAGTAGGCCAAACATAAAGCCTGAACACTAAGAATGACCTGCCGGAAATCCATATCCGACCGAATGTACTTGCGCTTTATCCCATCCTTAATAATGTCGCCGAATTCTAACTCTACCAAATCAAAAAATTGAGGAATCACCTTACCTGCATACCGACCCCTATTGAGTGCTTCCCAACTGATAAGCCGGACAAAGGCCTCATTCTCAGCTAAAAAGTAATAGTACGCCCTGATAGCCCTAGTCACATTCTCTTTGGGATCATGCCCTAAATTAAAAGAGTTTTTGCCTAATGCATAGATTTTGTGGTAATTGTAACGCAACACTTCCACATAGAGATCTTCTTTGTTACCATAATAATGGTAGAGCATTCTTTTATTGATACCCGCATCCTCAGCAATCTCATCAATCCGTGAACCATCCAGTCCTTTCTCGGCAAAGATCTTCGTCGCAGAATTTAAAATCCGCGCACGACTTTCTTCGGAGCGTTGTTCCCGACCATCCCCCTTTTTAGACATCGATTTTTCGTTATTACTCATTAGGTACCT
Source organism: Desulfosporosinus sp. (assembly GCA_035560775.1). GTDB lineage: Bacteria > Bacillota > Desulfitobacteriia > Desulfitobacteriales > Desulfitobacteriaceae > Desulfosporosinus. Next base: position 471 of record DATMYU010000070.1, on the reverse strand, counting down.
CCTACTCTGAAGTATGTAACTAGCTAGTTAGTTACCTCCTTTCAAATATATATTTTAATGCGTTCAACCTTAGTACGTCAAGGAACATTTTCCCAAATTAATTATTTTTTGTTTTAATCTTATTCCAGGCCTCTTTAAAACCTATCCTCGCTTAAGCATTTTCTTGAACTTTAAGGAGTTCAAGATTTTATGGGTTACAGAATAGCGCTCGAATATTCAATATTCGTTCTAATAGTTCGATAGGCTTCAGAAATTGAAGATAATACCCGTTGGGGTACGCCCCAAATATGTACTGGAAAAATCAAACCTATCGCATATGAATTGATGGCTTGTTTTTGTATATCAATCAACCATGGAGATGAGCGATAAGATCACCTCAATACAATTATATCGCACCACATTTTGGTATATACAAAATGAGTTTAAGATTAAATTGCCCATTCTTTGGCTAAAACGTCTAAACTGGTATCC
>DATMYU010000069.1:0-2179 GCA_035560775.1 Desulfosporosinus sp. | reverse complement strand
TTAACTGCGCTTGAGCGCTTCGGCTCATTTGTAGCAACTGACGCTGACGAGAAAATTTCTGTTTTTGACCTCTTTAAGACTGTTGCCGCCATTCAGGATTGTTTACGCAGTGGTGAAAATGGTAAGCCTTTCCTGCTTGTTAGTGCTGATTTTTCCGGCATACAGGACACAGTCTATACGATTTCCTCTAAAGGAGCATTAAAGACCCTGCGAGCACGTTCGTTTATGCTGGAACTGCTTACCGAGCATATCATCTACGAAATTCTATCAGAAGTTGAATCTGAAAGATATGCTGTTGTGTTCTCTGGTGGAGGCGGCTTTGGCTTGCTTTTGCCAAACAGTGAAGAGTCCATCCGAACGATCAATGATTACCGTACCCGGATCAACGAATGGGCATTTGATGAGTTTTCAGGCTGCTTGTTCATTGCAATGGACGCATTGCCTTTCGGGAAGGAGGAACTTCTCCCCGGAATGAGTTTTCGAAATATCCGACAAACCCAGGCAGACAATCTTGATCGCCTGAAGCGGCGCAAGTTTATCGATCAGTTTGAGCAGCTGTTTACACCATCCATGCCAAAACAGTTGACGGTAAATACTGAATGCCAGATTACCAGAAGGGACGATTTGCCGGATGAGTTAATGTTTGATATTGGCGTCAAGCTTGGAGAGCAGATGTCGCCTGATAGCAAGCACGAAGATGGCCGTATATGGGTTTCTGAAAGCTGCTATCACCAGTTCAGAATTGGAGAAAAGCTTGCAAACGCTCGATTTGTTGTTCGATCTGATGAGGAACCGGCGGAGCCATATTATTTAAAATATCCAGATACAAAATGGAGCAAAGAAAACAAAAGTTTGGTCTATTATCGAATAAGTGATCAACAATCAAAATCTGTAGATTGCTTGCTGATAAATGACTGGACAGCTGGTCAGCCAATATTGTATGCAAATTATGTCAGAAAGCATTGCGAGTTGTCCGAATATGCAAAAAAACTGGAAAACGAAAGCCTGAAAGAGGAAGATCGTACAGCCAAGTCTGATGATACAGCTACCTTTCAGGGACTTGCTGCAAGTTCTTGTGGAGCCGATCTCATCGGCTCCCTGCGGATGGATGTGGATAATATGGGTAACCTGTTCAGCGAAATCGAAAGCCTTGCGGAGCTTTCGGCCAAATCTCGAATGCTAAACCTCTTCTTTAAAGTCTACCTCAAAAGGATATGCACTGGGAATTTAGACGGCGAACTTAAGGAAACGGACATTATTGGGAAAAAATACGCTGAAAACAATGGACGAAATGTCTCAGTGATTTACTCGGGCGGCGACGACTTGTTTATTCTCGGCGCGTGGGATGAAACCACAGAACTCGCCTTTGATATTCAACGCTGCTTTTCTCTTTTCACCGGAGAAACATTGAACAAAGAGAAAAAGATAGTTGCTGAAGGACTTGGAATTTCGGGAGGACTTACCCTTCACCAACCAAAATTTCCGCTCTACCAAATGGCACGAAAATCAGGTGAGGCCGAACACTTGGCAAAACGGGATAAGGACTTCAATCACGATGATGTAAAAAAGAACCGAATCGCACTTTTCCATGATGATGCAAAAGTGCAACGCAAATTAAAAATGCAACATCCTGCGCGCTATATGCTTTCCATGACATGGAACTTAGGGAACGCCTTCCTACTCCCCTTGATGGAAACCTATCGAAAATGCGGGAAGCTAAAAGAACAAGAAGAAAGGCTGGTTTTGGAAATCGAAAAGTTCAGTTATCAGACTATTGAGAAATGGTTTGCTGTTATTGATAAATATCAGGATAGCAATATGCTTTATCTCCCAACGATGGCGAGAGTGATGAAGCAGGTTGAAGAGAATCCAAAGCTGGAGGCTGAGTTGTTTAAAAAATTGTTTGGCTACCTTTATACAAATAATGAGAGTGAGAAAAACTGGATTTCACATTTACATATAGCTCTAAATTGGCTTTCATATTTAAGGAGGACTGAATAATGCCTAATCAATTTACGGAGATTTATAACCATGAACGTCAAATACTTGACACTATCTACTTAGAACTAAGAAGCCATACACTTAATGATTTAGAAAATGATCTCCCAATGTTTTCGGCTGTAATTGCAGAAGAGCTTTCAAAAAACATAACTCCTACTCAACTTCGAAGATTTTATAC
>DATMYU010000068.1:0-4765 GCA_035560775.1 Desulfosporosinus sp. | reverse complement strand
TAGTTATTGGGGACTATGCCTAATGTATCTGAATGTAGGGTGCCAGTTGATTTCAAAGAAATAACGTTATATTATTTAGAATAACGTTAAGGTCGAAAAAATGGATGCCATTTAGAAAGGCAGGTGAACCAAAGCTCAGAGCAGAGCTTTGGAATGAAATGAATATAGCCAAAGGTGTAGAAGCCCTTGAACTTCCAATGAACGTTATGGGGACTCAAAGTATAATTCATCCAACACTCATATGGGACGATGAGACGGTTATTTTAGTTGATGCTGGGATACCTTCTCAATTACCGGAAATCAGGAAGGTTATGGACCGAGTCGGCGCCCCCTTCAGCAAACTAAATATTGTGATTCTCACTCATCAAGATTTAGATCATATCGGTGGTTTGCCAGACCTCTTAAGGTCCTCCGATCACAAGGTGGAGGTGCTGGCACACGAAGCTGAGAAACCTTACATCCAAGGAGATAAGCCATTAATTAAATTAAATCCGGAACTAATGCTTAAAAGGCTGGAATCTCTTCCAGAGGAACAGCGTAAACAAATGGAAAAATTTTTAGCTGAATCACAGAAATTGAAAGCCAACATTGATAAAACAATTGAAGATGGAGAAATTTTGCCATACTGTGGAGGAATTACGGTAATATTCACTCCAGGCCACACTCCAGGTCACATTTGCTTGTATCTTAACCAGAGCAAAACGCTTATTACAGGAGATGCTCTTAACGTAATAGATGGGCAGCTGGTGGGACCTAAACCAGAATTCACAGCTGATATAGTTGCAGCTAATAAGTCTCTTGAAAAGTTGGTTGGGTATGATATTAAAACGGTTATTTGTTATCATGGTGGGGTCTATCAAGAGAATGTCAATCAGCGCCTGCTGGAGTTGGCTAAGGCATAGAGGGAACTTATAGTTGAAGGGAAGGATGGTTGAGCGCTTTGATATCAATTAAGATGAAAGAACAGGTGGAAAACAGTTCTGTTATTCGAGCCATGTTTGAGGAAGGGAAAAGACTGGCAGAAATTCATGGAGCGGAAAATGTCTATGATTTTAGCATTGGGAACCCCAATGTTGAACCACCGGAGGAAGTAAATACAGCGATTTTAGAGATTTTGAAGTCCGAAAATCTGATGAGCATTCATGGGTATATGAATAACTCAGGTTATGAGGAAGTAAGAGCTACAATAGCCAAGGCCATCAATGAAAAATTTGGTACAGGTTTTACACAAAAGAACATCCTTATGACTGTTGGGGCAGCCGGTGGATTAAACGTCATTTTCAAAACACTACTTAACCCAAAGGATGAGGTCATTACTTTCGCACCTTTTTTTGGAGAATATAGAAACTATGTATTAAACTATGAGGGCGAATTAGTGATAGTATCCCCAAACACAATTGATTTCCAGCCAAATCTTGAAGAATTTAAAGAGAAAATCACACCTAAAACGAAAGCAGTTATCATTAATTCTCCCAATAATCCAACTGGCGTTATCTATTCGGAAGAAACCATAATCAAGCTCTCTGAAATAATGAACGACAAGCAAAAGGAATTCGGCACAGATATTTATCTCGTTTCCGATGAACCCTATCGAGAGCTCGCTTATGATAATGCTCAAGTGCCTTATCTATCAAAATATTATCCGAATACGATAATCGGCTACTCTTTCAGTAAATCTCTTTCCTTACCTGGTGAAAGAATAGGCTATTTAGTGATTCCCGATCAAGCGGCTGATTTCGAAAATATTATCTCAGCGGCAAATATTGCCAATCGTATTTTAGGTTACGTAAATGCTCCGTCGTTATTCCAGCGTGTCGTTGCTAAGTGCTTAAATGCAAAGGTGGATATAGATACTTATAACAGAAATCGGGAGCTTCTTTATAATGGGCTTACATCCTATGGCTACGAGTGTATTAAACCTCAAGGAGCATTTTACCTGTTTGTTAAAACACCTATTGAGAATGATGTCGAATTCTGTAACCTGGCCAAGAAGAAAAATATTCTCATCGTTACTGGCACTGCATTTGGCTGTCCCGGTTATGTTAGAATTGCCTATTGTGTCGCTTATAAAACAATTGAAAACGCATTGCCAGGCTTTAAGGCTTTAATAGAAGAGGTTAAATAAAAGCTAATGGTTAGAGTTTGAAAAGTATTCCTTGCATGATCTTGGATGTGTATTGACTCGATTAGGTCAGTAAAAATAGAGGACAGTAGAAACCAATATTAATGGTTTCGCTGTCCTTGTTTTATTATAGGGGTTGACATTTGATGGCTGACAACTTATCATTATATAATGAGTTGTCAGTAGAAATGCGATATTTCTTTAGCGCTGTGTCTATTCTTATGCTAATCGAGGCAGCGCTATTTCTATCTGATACTCCGCACGACAAAAGTCGACGGGTTCTTAGGTACGTAGACTTCCCGAATACTCTCGCCTACAGGCACGATATTCCATCTGCAAGGTACAACATATAAGCTGTCGTGAATCTTCAATATTTAATAAAGCACTAGAATGACGAAGCCACCTTCATCCCCGTGATTGAAACCAGGGGCTTTTGGCTACGTTATCGTAAATTTTGTGTGATTGTACGAGGAGGTAAGACAAATGAGCGAACAACAACATAAATTATGGCCCGATATAAGTGACGAACAATGGAGTGATTGGCATTGGCAAATGTCCAACCGGATTACAACCCACGGGAAATTACTGGAATCTATGACACTTCCCTCTGGGGAAGCAGAACAAATCAAGTGTTGCCTGGAAAATTTCCGCATGGCAATCACGCCTTACTACTTTTCCCTAATGGATCCCCAGGATACAGAATGTCCGATCAGAAAACAAGCAATTCCATCAATCCACGAATTGAGCAAATCCTCATGCGATTTAGAAGACCCGCTGCATGAAGAAGCAGATTCACCAGTACCGGGACTGACTCATCGTTATCCTGACCGTGTTCTGCTCTTGGTAACGGATCAATGCTCAATGTACTGCAGACATTGCACCAGAAGACGAATGGCCGGACAAACTGACCAGGCTTTGCCTCTGAATCGATTCAAGCGCGCCTTAGAATATATCCGTGCCAACCCACAGATACGTGATGTGCTGATATCTGGAGGGGATCCCTTTACCCTTTCGGATGATCGATTGGACTATATCCTGTCCAATCTACGTTCGATTCCGCACGTTGAGATTATCCGGATCGGGACAAGAACCCCGGTAGTTCTACCTATGCGTATTACGAATAACCTCATTAAGGTTTTGCAAAAATACCACCCGATCTGGATCAACACACACTTCAATCATCCCCAAGAACTTACAGTTGAAGCCCGTGAAGCCTTGAGCAAACTAGCTAATGCTGGTATTCCGCTCGGAAACCAATCAGTATTGCTTAAAGGAATCAATGATTGTCCTGTCATTATGAAAGAACTGGTTCATGAACTCGTGAAATGTCGGCTAAGACCCTACTACTTGTATCAATGCGACTTATCGAGCGGCATTGAACATTTCAGAACCTCTGTCAGTACCGGTTTGGAAATTATTGAAATGCTCAGGGGACACACCTCTGGTTTCGCTGTTCCTACCTTTGTTGTCGACGCACCGGGAGGTGGCGGTAAAATTCCCCTGCAGCCTAACTATTTGATTTCGCAATCAAATGATAAAGTCATCTTGCGTAATTATGAAGGAGTCATCAGCGTATATCAGGAACCAGAAGATAAGACAAGCCGCTGTAAGACCTGCTCAGAACCATGTGCCAGTTCGAAAACCCCCCAAATTGGTCTTGGTCAATTGCTGAAAGGTGAGAGGATTAGCCTGATACCTCAGGGAAACCTGCGGCAGAAGAGAAGAAAAAAAGTTTCTGGAGGTTACGGAGGTGTAGCCAATGCTTAACACGATAAGTCCTGTGAATTTCTCTAGCCCTATTATAGAAGAGAGAAATAAACGGTTGGTTGTCAACGGTTACGCACAAGAAACTAAGCCTTCTTTGTTTGGTCAGTATCTTATTGATTTAGCAAAAAAAAAGAAACTGGAAAAAATCTGGCTTTGGGCCTTGCCGGCAGATGTTTCAGAATTCTTACGTTGCGGCTTTCGTATCGAAGGCAACCTCTTTTGTGGCAATTACGAGGAATTTGCTGTTAGCCTTGCTTATTATGTTAGTGGGGCAAGAGGTTATTCCGATAAATTGCATGCAGAGAACGATATTCTCCATTCCGTTCGGACGAAACCGATCAATCTGGTACAACCATTGCCACTTGGAATTGAGTTGAAAATTATAAATGAATTCTTTGCCCTGCAAATATCACAATTATTAACAGAGGTTTTCACAAGTTATCCCTCCCCTGTGGAAAACCCTCAATATATCCGTTCCTTAATACAGCAGGGAAATATCTTTGCTGGAGCATTTTTACAAGAGAAGCTGATTGGGGTTGCAGCTGCATACCCTGCACCAATTCTTAACCGTTGTGAAATGACGGATTGTGCAACATTAGTAGACTACAGGGGACATTCACTCTCCGAACGTTTACTGTGGATTTTAGAGCAAGAAGTTCAAAAGCACGGCTCATTCAACCTGTATACTCTGGCACGCGCCCAGTCCTATGGAATGAACAGAGCATTCTATAAACTGGGGTACGGGTATCAAGGCCGCTTGATCAATAATTGCCATATCGCTGGTTCCTTTGAAGACATGAACCTTTGGGTTAGATAGGCATGGGCTATTATTTACAATATAAAGAAAACCTGGCTGGCGCCCACGAAGACACTGTC
>DATMYU010000067.1:0-2115 GCA_035560775.1 Desulfosporosinus sp. | reverse complement strand
GGTTATATAAGATAATAGGAGACAAATGATAAATATTTAAGGCGCTGGTTGAGAATAGTTTGATAAACATCATAGGAGGAATGTAAAATGGAAAAACGTAATGCATATTTGGAAAAGATTGAGGCCAATCTTGCTCAATATAATGCTAAATTAGCGAAGCTGAAAGCTGAAGCCGCTTTGGTTAAGGCTGATATGAAATTAGAGTACCTTAATCAAATGGATAACCTTGACAGAAAAAGAGATGATTTCATGGACAAATTCGAGCACCTTAAAGAAACGAGTGGACAAGGATGGGAAGATGTAAAAGTAGGAACAGAAAAAGCGTGGAATGAGCTGAGGGATTCAATTGAGAAAGGGATCTCTCGATTTAAATAAGTCGGATGTTATAATTGCAATATTGCTAGTACTAAAATTAACCGAAGAGGGTAGCTGCCCTCTTCGGTTAATTTATTGAGAGGAAGGGATACATAGACTTTGCTTTTTAGGCGTTGGAATTATTGCAGGACAGCTAGCTAGTACTATTGCGATAGGCGGAGGATTCGGCCTTGTCAGCAATTTAGTGGTAGGTGTAGCAGGAGAACTAGCTTTGCTATAATTATTTAGTCATGTTACTATTGTATAATAAGTATAATTGTTTCTAAACTATACATGATGGATGGGCAGTGAGGGAGTGATTAAATGCGAGAAGATAAAATTGTTAAACTTGGAATCGGTTTTGCGACTGGAAGAAAAAGTTTTCAAAAAGTGCTGAGAACATACATACACACCTGGAAGGAATCTGGTTTGGTAGATGATAAAAAGGTCAATTTGAATCTTTTTGTAGCTTATGATCTCATTTATCATAAAACTGAAATAACGGATTACACTGATATACCCACAGAACTAGTCGAGCAAATTGATAGTAGCACATTTATTGGCAGCGTCGCTATCAAAGAAGAAATTGATTATTTGATTAGGGAAGATGTCATCACTATTAATGAAGTTCGCCTGATTTTTGGCAGAGGGTATGCAGCTAAGCGTAACGCTGTGCTCTATAACGCTATTAAGCAGAATATGGATTATCTGGTTTTTCTGGACGACGACGAGTATCCGATGGCGGTGACCAATACGCGCAATACTGTAATTTGGGGAGGTCAGGAGGTCCTGACAAACCATCTAAATAATATTCCTCAAGCGGACATCACCCATGGGAATCACTGTGGCTATATATCACCTATTCCTTATATGGAATTTAATGACACTATGACCGAAGAAGATTTCCGTTCGTTTATCGAGGCTATCAGTAATGATATCGTTAACTGGGACACTTTGAAAACCGTTATGAAAAATGGTGGGGTAACCTATGCTGATACAAAGATATTGACGAGCGATGATGCGCTAGAAGTGCAGGAAATAAACCATTCTAAATTCATCTCAGGCGCCAATCTGGGTATTAACCTTACTAATCCTCGCCGTATTTTTCCGTTTTACAATCCACCGGGAGCTCGAGGAGAGGATACTTTTTTAAGTACCTGCTTAGGCGAACGAAAAGTTTTGCGCGTGCCATGCTACACATTCCATGATGGGTTTTCTACGTATAATGACCTTTTAGAAGGTGTTCTTCCGCTCCGATTAAAGTTTATCAAAGCAGATACCGAAGAGATCACCACGCGTTTTTACAATGCCTGTATAGGATGGATTCGGTATAAGCCGTTACTGCTCTATATCACAGAGCGGGATAGTTATGAGGAAAAGATTGAAGAGATGCGGGTACAGCTTAAGGAGACATTGCCTAAAATATGTGCTTATTTCGAACAACCCGATTTTATAAATGTCTTAGATGAGTTGGAGAAATACCACGGAAATGTCGAAAAGCATTATCGAGAATTCCATGAAACGCAATTTGTTTGGGCAAAAATTATGGAGCATTTTGCATGGCATTGAGAGAGGAGGTAAAATTATGAGCGAGAAATTATCCGTAAAATACACGGAAATTGTTGATTGTAAGACAGGTGAGGTTGTCCGAACGACCAAGCAATCATATATCCCTGACGATGACCAACGGATGGATGAAGATGCGACGAGATTAGAAAAGCTAGGACAATTCGAATTAAGACGAGCTACTAAGGATAAAGA
>DATMYU010000066.1:0-8325 GCA_035560775.1 Desulfosporosinus sp. | reverse complement strand
TTACTTATACCTTTACAGTAAGTAAGTATAAGTTTTTGGAGTAGTCTAATTCTGGCGGTATAAGTGCAACTAGGCGGTCGCCGGCGCCTGCGGCTGACAGAATGACTAATACGTGCGAAGACAGTGTCTTCGGGCGCCAGCCAAGTTTTCTTTATACCTTTACAGAAAGCATAAGTAAAGAGCGGCATAATTCGGGTGGTATAAGTGCAACTAGGCAGTCGCCGGCGCCTGCGGCTTGGCGCCAGCCAAGTTTTCTTTATAATTAGTCAGATCCCCATGCCGCTTAAGCGGCACCACGGATGATGAAGATGAGTTATTTTTAGGGAAGAAAGTATCAGGAAAAGTAAGGTGTTTGCCATTGTTTGGGTAACTCAGTTTTTTTAATGTATTTTGTTCGTCAATGTAAAGGAAAAACGCTTGCTTGTGTGGAATTTAAGTCTAGGTAGTAGTTTATTAAATTAAGGTTTGGAGGATTGTTCTGTGGCGAAGACAAAAAGACGCCGCAATATAAATACGAAGGCGAATAAGAAAATAAGCATATTAAAAGAGACTATACGCAATGAAGCTATCGGGGTTTTCGTGGTGGGTATGGCTTGCTTGGGTATGGTAGTGCTCTACTCCGACAGGAGTGGCGTGGTAGGTGGACAACTGAAACATCTTTTAACCGTACTGGCTGGGGGTGGAGCGGTATGTATACCCATCTTGGTAGGTGCATGGGGTATCGCTTTTATGAACAAGCAAACACCTCGTCTGGGATCAAAGGCTGTGGGAGCAATTCTTCTTTGGCTTGCGTTACTCGGAATACTCCACTTTCAATTGCCAGGCATAGAGGCTTTTTCTAACGCTGACATACTTCATGAGGGACAGCTTGGTCATGGTGGTGGGCTTATTGGTGCAGCGATAGCGACCCTGTTAAAAACAACGATTGGCATTTCTGGAAGTTATGTCGTTTTAATCATGGGTTCGCTTATAGGAGCCCTATTAATCATAAATCGCTCGTTGATTCAGGGCGTACAAGAAGTTAACCAGGTTGGGAAAGAATCAGGACAATGGATGAAACAGCAAATGAACAATTTCAAAGATGTTCTAAAGAATTCTGAAGACGAGAAAGCTCATGACAAGGGCCTAGAATCTCAAGGAGATTTAAAAGCAGCGGCTAATATGCCCAAGAAAAAAGGTACTCCTGCTAAAGAAATTCCGAAAGTTCTTGACCCTGATGTGGTAGAACGACCGCTGGTTATAAAAACCCTAGAAGATCAAAACGAATTACCCAGCAAAATTGATGTCATTGAACACCTACCCAAAGGACAGTTAGGGTTTGAAAAAATGTCAGCTGACAGGCAAGAAACGACGACATCCCCAGGCAAGGTGACCAGTACTCCGGTTTCACGTCAGACTCGTGAAGATGGGAATTATCAGCTCCCTCAAGTCACATTGTTGCATAAATCTTTAAAAATGAAAAACCCCAGACTTAATAAAGACTTAGCGGATAATGTAAAAATTCTGGAAGAAGCTCTGGCCAGTTTTGGAGTAAAGATTAAAGTAACTCAGGTCACTCAAGGACCTGCCATTACACGTTATGAGGCGCAACCTGCTCCAGGTGTAAAAGTGAGTAAAATAACAAATTTAGCGGATGACATTGCTTTAAGCTTGGCTTCGGCTAATGTACGTATAGAGGCACCTATTCCTGGAAAATCGGTAGTCGGTATTGAGGTACCCAATAAAGAAGTCTCTATGGTACACTTTCGAGAAGTTTTAGAAACTGCAGAATTTCAAGGAGCTCCTAGCAAGTTAGCGTTGTGTTTAGGTAAAGATATTACGGGGACCCCCGTGATCGCAGATTTAACAAAAATGCCCCATCTTTTGATAGCGGGAGCTACGGGTTCGGGAAAATCCGTATGTATTAACACCTTGATTCACAGTATACTGTTTAAAGCTCGCCCAGATGAAGTGAAGTTTTTGCTGGTTGACCCTAAAATGGTTGAATTGGCTAATTATAACGGAATTCCACATCTGATTGCACCTGTGGTGACAGATCCTAGGAAAGCGGCAGGTGCCTTGAAATGGATTGTGACAGAAATGGAGACTCGTTATGAACTATTTGCGGGAGCAGGAGTTAGAGACATCGTTCGTTACAATTTTCTGCGCACTCAGGAAAAAAACGGTGAACATCCATCGTTACCTTATGTCGTGGTGATCATTGATGAGTTAGCCGATTTGATGATGGTTGCACCAGGTGATGTCGAGGATGCCATTTGTCGCTTGGCTCAAATGGCTCGTGCTGCTGGAATTCACTTGATTGTTGCGACTCAACGACCATCAGTTGATGTAATTACAGGTATAATTAAAGCGAACATTCCTTCCAGAATCGCCTTCGCGGTTTCTTCTCAAACAGACTCAAGGACCATTTTGGATATGAATGGGGCAGAGAAACTTTTAGGTCGTGGAGATATGCTTTATTATCCCATGGGAGCGAGTAAGCCTCTGCGTGTACAGGGCTGTTATTTAGGCGATAAAGAAGTGGAAAATGTTGTCAGCTTCCTGCAAAATCAAGCGAAGCCTGAATACCAAGAAATCCCCAATATGGATCTAGAGACTATAAAGAAAGAGGAGATGGAAGATGAGCACTTTTATGATGCTGCCAAACTTTTCATAGAAAGCGGAACGGCTTCTGTTTCTCTTTTGCAACGCCGCTTGCGTATTGGTTATACACGAGCTGCTCGATTGATGGATTTTCTCGAGGAAAAAGGAGTTGTGGGAGGGTACGAAGGATCTAAGCCTCGCGAAGTCTTAATGAGCAGAGGACAGCTGGAACTGAAATTTGGTCAATGTGATGATGAAATTACGCACTAGTTGCAATATCCTTCCGCAGGATTTATGATAGGACGTGTAGAAAAGAACCGAACCTTGTTGGAAGGAATTAAGTATGATTACAGAGATAAATATAGAAGAGCTTAAAGCCCTAGATCATCCGATTCTTGTCGATGTACGCTCTGAGGGGGAATTTGCCGAAGCAACGATCCCGGGATCTGTCAATCTTCCTCTGTTTAATAACGCAGAACGTGTTGAGGTTGGCACCACTTACACACAGGCTACACCGAGCTTGGCTCGTGAACTGGGTCTACGTATAGTTAGCCCTAAACTTCCGGACTTAGTCAAAAAGGTAGAGGAACTTTCAAAAAAGGGTCCTTTGGTTCTTTTTTGTTGGAGAGGCGGAATGCGAAGCAAGTCTCTGGCAGCGGTAGTAGATTTAATGGGCATCTCTATTTACCGTTTACAAGGTGGGTATAAAGCGTATCGTACTCAAATCCGAGAATTTTTTGAAAATAAACTTCCTTTTCAGGTTATAGTTTTGCGAGGAAATACGGGGGTTGGAAAAACTGAATTTCTAAGAAAGTTGCGAACTGAAGGCTACCCGGCAATCGACCTTGAGAGACTCGCTAATAATAGAGGGTCAGTTTTCGGTGCCATGGGTCTTGGAAGTCCGCCTTCCCAGAAAAAATTCGAAGGCTTATTGTACGAGGAACTTGAAGAGTTAGGTAACTTTCCTTATATTATTGTAGAATGTGAGAGCAAACGAATTGGAAGGGTAACCTTGCCGAACAGTTTCTTTACAGCCATGCAAGAGGGAATCCAAATCCTCCATTATGACTCCTTGAAAAACCGGGTTCAACGCCTGTTAAAAGAGTATACAGCGGTACCTAATGCTCTTCAGGAAATCAAAACGGCGTTGGAGCGACTGATTAAGACCTTGGGTCATGTCAAAGTTCGAGAATTGCGTACTTTGTTAAACGAAGGCTGTCTGGATGTATTCACAGAGCGACTGCTTGTTGAGTACTATGACAAGCTTTATGCCTATCCAAATGAACCGAGCTTAGAGTACGCGTTTTATTTGAACTATGAAGAACCTGCGAAGGCATTAAGGGAGCTGGAAAACTATCTTGGTGAAAGGATAGCCCAACCAGGTGGAGAATCTGCTATACTTAGATTACAAGATTCAGCAAAGTGAACTCGTTCACCTAAAACTGAAGATCGAAATTTCAAATATCAGAGATCAATCCACCGACTTTTTGGTTTGTCTGTGCAGAACTAGGTGTGCTGGTCGACTTTTTGGGAGATACTTTATTAGTAGGCGAAACGGGTTACGAGAGATGCTTTAGGGCATTATAATTGAAACTCTTATATAGAAATCTGCCATCACGAAGAAAATGTGATTTGTATGGAAACAAGGAGGTTTTATCAATGGCAGGAGAAGGGCAAATGCTCCGGGCCGCTCGGAAAGAAAAAGAATGGAGTTACATGGAAACTGAGGAAACGACGAAAATCCGCGTTCGTTATATTCAGGCGCTTGAAGAGGAGGATTATAAGGTACTCCCTGGAACAACTTACGTAAAGGGGTATTTGCGAACATACGCCAAACAGCTTGGCTTAAACCCGGATGAAATTATTGCACTCTATAATGATTCTATTATGCCGGAGACTGAATCCGTTCTTGAACCACAACAAAAGGTTAAAGCCCACCCTTTATGGCTTAGGCCAGTGCTTATAGGGAGTATGGCGGTGTTGGCTATTGTGTTGATTATTGTGATGGCTGAGTTATACCAGTCTGGAAAAAAAGTCGCAGACTCTTCGTACTCCCCGCCAGCCTTGCCAAGCGCACCACAAGCAGAGGCGGTTACACCAGCACCAACTACCCCGGTAGTTCCTAAGCAGGAAAACGTTGCACCAGCTACTCAGGATGGCTTAACCGCACAGTTTGTTTTCACACAGCTTTGTTGGATTGAGGTTAGGGTTGATGGAAAGCCGTCTTTTCAGGGCGAGTTTAAAGCAGGAACCAGTAAAGACGTCAAAGGAACAAGTGAAATTGAACTGGTCTCGGTTGGAAATGCAGGAGGTCTTTCAGTTAACTTGAATGGCAAAGACTTGCCGAGTTTGGGGAAGTCCGGGGAAGTTCTTCATAATGTCGTTTTGACCAAAGATAACTTGAAGTAACAGTAAGAATATTTAAGAATAAAGGAGCGTTTATTTTGGCTAAAGATTGTTCATTTGATATTGTTTCTAAGGTAGATATGCCAGAGGTAGATAATGCAGTTCAGCAGGCTCAGAAAGAACTCGCGAATCGATTCGACTTTAAGAACAGCAAATCATCCATTAAGCTTGAGACAGATAAGATCGTTTTGGTCTCAGATGATGATTTCAAATTGAGCAACGTTGTCGACATTCTGGAAAGCAAACTTGTTAAGCGGGGGGTTTCCTTGAGAGCGTTGGAGTACGGCAAACCTCAGTCGGCTGCAGGGGATACAGTCAAGCAGGAAGTTAAACTGGTACAGGGGATTGCTCAGGAAAAGGCAAAGCTCATTAACAAGGTCCTGAAAGATAATAAAATAAAAGTAGTTAGTTCCATACAGGGCGAGGAGATTCGGGTGTCTGGCAAAAACAGAGATGACCTCCAGGCGGTCATTAGCTTACTACGTAAGGAAGACTTCGGCATAGAGCTACAGTTTATCAATTATCGATAAAGAGGGGATGCCCCTCTTTTCGCTTGTACCTATACAGAAAGTATAAGTTTTGGGCAGCCTAATTCGGGTGGTATAAGCGCAACTAGGCGGCCGCCGGCGCCTGCGGCTTGGCGTTAGCCAAGTTTTCTTTATGTACCTGTATAATTATTGTCTTGTGGTTAATATAGAAAGGTGAGAATACTGGAATATGCGTATACGAAATTATTTGCCCATGAATCGATCGGATATGGAGGAGCGAGGCTGGGATGAACTAGATTTCCTCCTAATTACCGGCGACGCCTATGTAGATCATCCCAGTTTTGGAGTTGCTATTATTGCCCGTATCTTAGAAAAGCATGATTTCCGAGTGGGAATTTTGGCTCAGCCCGATTGGAAGGATCTCCGAGATTTTAGAGCGATGGGTAAACCTCGCTTGGCGTGTTTAATATCTGGAGGGAATCTCGATTCCATGGTTAATCATTATACGGCGGCTAAAAAGAAACGGCATAAGGATGCCTATTCCCCAGGCGGAAAGACAGGGCTTCGTCCGGATCGAACAACCATCGCTTATTCAAATCGCGTTCGAGAAGCGCTTCCAGGTGTTCCTGTGATCATAGGGGGAATTGAGGCTTCCTTAAGGCGTTTTGCCCATTATGATTATTGGAGTAATGACGTTAAACGATCCATTCTACTCGATAGTCAAGCTGACTTACTTGTCTTTGGGATGGGAGAAAAAGCGATTGTAGAAGTTGCCGAACGTTTAAATAGCGGTGAACAGATTGATCAGATAGTGGACGTGAGGGGAACAATGGTGTCCTTAAATGGTGATATCGCGCCTCAAGATACTCTTGTTTTGCCAAGTTTCAAAGACGTTACTGATGACAAGAAAAAGTATGCTGAAGCCTTTTGGGTGCAATATAACCAGCAGGACCCTATTCGTGGGAAATCAATGGTTCAATCCCATGGACATAAAGGTGTGTTGCAAAACCGGCCCTCACTTCCTTTGTCACAAGCAGAAATGGATGCCATCTACACCCTGCCTTTTATGGGGACGTATCATCCATCTTATGAGGCCCAAGGAGGTGTCCCTGCTATTGAAGAAGTGGAATTTAGTCTTACCAGCGTCAGAGGATGTTATGGAGCATGCTCTTTTTGTGCGTTAACGTTTCATCAGGGACGCATTGTTCAAAGCCGAAGTGCCGAATCAATTATTCGGGAAGCTGAGCAGATGACTTGGAATGATCGCTTTAAAGGATATATTCATGATGTAGGGGGCCCCACAGCCAATTTTCGTCGACCAGCGTGCAAGGAGCAATTAACCAGGGGAGCATGTTCACATAAACAGTGTCTTTTCCCTGAGCCGTGCGATAAACTAGAAAATGATCATGAGGAATACCTAGATCTCTTGCGCCGCTTGCGTAGTATACCAA
Source organism: Desulfosporosinus sp. (assembly GCA_035560775.1). GTDB lineage: Bacteria > Bacillota > Desulfitobacteriia > Desulfitobacteriales > Desulfitobacteriaceae > Desulfosporosinus. Next base: position 1,397 of record DATMYU010000066.1, on the reverse strand, counting down.
AGGTGAAGAAGGTGTTCGTCCGTTCTGGTATCCGTTATGATGCGGTCTTAGCGGATCGAAATTCCGGGTTTATACGTGAGCTTTGCGAGCACCACGTCAGTGGCCAATTGAAAGTCGCTCCGGAACATGTTAGCGAGGAAGTTCTTCGTCTCATGGGTAAACCCGGGAAAGCTGTCTACGAAGAATTTGTACAGCGATTTCGTGAGGCCAATGAAGAAATAGGGAAAGAACAATATCTCGTTCCCTATTTGATGTCTTCTCATCCGGGCAGTACCTTGAAAGAAGCTGTCGAATTGGCTGAATATGTTCGAGATATGGGTGTCAATCCAGAACAAGTTCAGGATTTTATCCCCACACCGGGAACACTCTCTACCTGTATGTATTACACCGGCTTAGATCCCCATACTATGAAGGAAGTTTATATCCCGCGTAGCATGCATGAGAAGGCTATGCAGAGGGCGTTAATTCAGTATCGGAGTCCTAGAAATAATGGGTTGGTGGAAGAGGCTTTGCGCTTAGCCCATCGTGAGGACCTAATCGGGTATGGGCCTAAATGTCTTATTCGGCCCAGAAAATATGTACGAGCAAATCCGTTGGAACAGGATGGGAAGCCAATAAAGCACAGTAAGGGACGAGTGAGACGATCAGGTATGAAGAAAAAAGACGCGTCTGGCAAAGAAACATCGTACAAAGGTACACTGGGTAAAGAGTCACGCAAAAAAGATTTACAAAGCATTGAAACCCCTCAAAAGGGTGTGTCTAGTAAAGAACCGCGCTACAAAGGCGTGCGAAGCTTAGAAGCACCGTACAAGGTTGTACAAGGTAAAGAATCACGTTACAAGGATGCACGAACTGTAGAAAAAGCACCCTACAAGGGTGCGCCAGGCAAAGCGGGAGGCTACAGAGATGCGCGAACAGTAGAAAAGGTAGCGCGCAAGGGTGCTCCGAATAAAGATGAACGCTATAAGAATTCGCGAAGCATAGAAACCCCAAAGAGTGCGCCCGTAAAAGAGGGACGCTACAAAGATGTACGGAGTGTAGAAAAAGCACCCTACAAGGGTGCACCAAGAGCTGGTGGCTATAAGGGCGCGCGAAGTTTAGAAGTACCCCGTAAAGGCGTGCGGAGCAAAGAAGTACCGTATACAGGCGCGCAGAGCAAAGAGGCACCGAGCGAAGGTATTCAAGAAAAGGAAAAAGCACGATTTTGGCGAGGTGCCGATAACCTAATCCATAAGGGCAAGAGAAAACATCGCGGAGGTAAGAAAAACTTGGCTGGCGCCAAGCCGCAGGCGTAGGCGGCCGCCTAGTTGCACTTATGCTTCAGAAAGTATAGAACGAAAGTTATACTTTCTGATTAGTATAAGAAAAACTAGTCTCCAAATTCATCGATTAATGTA
>DATMYU010000065.1:0-2038 GCA_035560775.1 Desulfosporosinus sp. | reverse complement strand
ATCTTATAATGGTGAGAGACAAGCAAGCACATTCAAATCAATAAAGAGGTTGAAAAGAGGGTACCTATGTTTTCGAAACTGAAAAAACATGTTTCATTTAGACATGTTGTTCAAGTTTTGTTTGCGATTGCAGTTGCTTATATTGGGATAACATTTGTTATATTTCTCAACCAGGTTGCCAATAACTCACTACCGAGCGTAACCCGGCCGGCCGGAGTCGAAGCCTTTTTGCCAATCAGTGCCTTAGTTGGGCTAAAAGCGTGGATCGCGACGGGTACTTTTGACCAGATCCATCCCGCCGGCTTGGTGATATTTCTGGCAGCTATCATAGTATCCGTGTTGCTTAAGAGGACGTTCTGTTCTTGGATCTGCCCGATCGGAACACTATCTGAAGGACTAGCGAAGATAGGAGCAATGGTGTTTGGCCGGAATTTCACGATTCCGAAATGGTTGGATTATCTCCTGCGTTCACTGAAATACATCATTTTATTCTTCTTCATCGCAATTATCTTTTTCGGGATGAGTGGGGCGGATGCCGCGTCGTTCATACAAACACCTTATAATATGGTGGCAGATGTCAAAATGCTAAAATTTATTCAATATCTAGGCGCGTTTGGAATGAGCGTCATAGGCATGCTTGTTGTACTTTCTATATTCTACGAGAATTTTTGGTGCCGTTATCTTTGTCCGTACGGTGGTCTTTTGGGGCTCCTCAGTATACTCAGTCCGTTTAAAATTACGCGCAATCAAACTTCCTGTATCCAATGTGGGAAATGTACGAGAAGTTGCCCGAACCAGATTATTGTGGACCAGGTTGATCGGGTTTGGTCACCGGAGTGCACAGGGTGTTTAAACTGTGTTCAGCAATGTCCTGTTAATGAAACGTTAACGTTTCAGGCGCTGCAGAGAGGACTGTCCCTTTCGCTCAAGACCCTCGCACTTGGCCTGTTGGGAATTTGGATCTTGGTAATCATTATAGCTAAATTAACGGGGCATTGGGAGAGTAGTATGTCTATAGAGATGTATAAGGGACTCCTTCCGATGGTCGATCAAATCGGGCACTGAAACTGAGCAATTTATTTCAAACTTAACCCTCATTTGACTTTCTCACACCACTAGCGGTACAAAGCGAGTGGTGTTTTTGGTGCGTAATAAGGTGTGTCAATAAGTTTATAGTATTGAACTGAGCCCTACCTCATGAAACTTTAGATTCACGAATAAAGGGATATTCTTTTTTTCCTGTTTATCAAAGTATTGGTATGTGTAGATGAAAAATGGGATTAAATGCCCTATGATGGGATTGCCACAATATCGGTGCAAGTGCTCATTACCTGCATTTACCAGAACTATAGAGAGAAATTGCTCAAATTTATTCGTTAATCTGAGACTATTCTAGTTCGCCGTCCTCAAAAATGAAAATCTCTTCAATCGTTGAATTCAGAATATGGGCCACTTTTGCAGCGAGCTTAAGTGAGGGGTTATAGTTCCCTTTTTCGAGGAAGACAATAGTTTCTCTTCTAACGCCGACTTTATTTGCTAATTGTTCTTGGGTTAGATCAAATCGTGCTCTAAGTTCCTTTATCTTTGTTTTCATCTTATTCAATGACCTTTTTGCTATTCATGACTAACCAGGATACACCGAAAGAGATGGCCATCCCGAGTAAACCGATCATTAATACATCGTCACTGTCTAAGTATTTATGAAAGGCGAGTAGAATGATCCAGATGTATAAAGAAATGAAGTAGGCATAGCCGGCAGCGTGCATTCTTATTTTTTCCGTTCGTTCATCGTCACTAGGTATTCCAGCTTTTAGATCATAATAGGCCTTTCTTATAAAGACTGAAAGAATCCCTGCACAGAAGATCATCACTATAATCAGTAAGATCGGCACGGTGTTCTTTCCAAATACCAATAAATTAATAGCAAATATGCTTCCACCGATAACAATTAGTAGCCAAGACATTAATAAGAAAACGAACTTGAGCTTGCTAGTCATTGAGAACCCCCCCTTTTTCTTATGTTACATAAACCTAATAT
>DATMYU010000064.1:0-2193 GCA_035560775.1 Desulfosporosinus sp. | reverse complement strand
CATAGAAATAGTGTTATTTATAGAATAAGTAAAATTGAGGAATTATTGAAAATAGATCTCTCCTCATACCAAGATCGAATTGATATGTACATAAGTTATGAGTTTTTAGAAATAGTAGGTATTTAGAACTAACTATGGATCGTTGCATTAAGTAACCAATTAGTCATGGTCTGACGTGATAGCTCAATACCTAATTGGGAGAACTGATGCTCCTGACGATATAGCGGCATGTTATTGGTATACTTTTGGTCCATTATGTAAGCTACTATAGGGTTTGCTAAAACCACATAAAAAGCCCGGATAAACAAGGGTTTCAGACCACATTTGTCGAAATCATGTGCATGAAAAAACGCAAATATCCCCCAAAAACCGTGCACATGGAGGCAAAAAAGATGTATCGAAAACCAAGTCCACAATTAACCATAGACGATTTTATCCTCCCGTTTTCAGGCAAGCTCAGTGCTGAAAACCGCTGGGTTCAACTGGCAAAGATCATACCTTGGGATGAAATAGAAAAAGAATATGCTTTTATGTTTCCCAGCGACCGCGGCAATGTGGCCAAACCTGTTCGCATGGCGCTGGGCTCATTAATCATCCAGACCCGATGCGGCTACACTGATCGGGAAACTGTGCAGCAGATCACCGAGAACCCCTACCTGCAATATTTCATAGGGTTGAAGGAATATCAGCTGACCAAACCTTTTACTCCGGTTGCGCTGGTCAAGTTTCGAAAAAGATTCAACGCCAAGCGGTTGGCCAAGATCAATGAACTGATTATTGCAGCCGAAACGGCACACAAGAAAGCTCAAAGAGAATCCGATAATGATCAAGATGACCACCATCATGACGATCATGACCCGCCCAACGGATTGGTGCAAGAAAATACTGAAGCTGCAACTGCGAAAGAAAGAGAAGTGCCGCCGGAAGAACCGGCACCCAATCAGGGAACCCTAATCCTTGATGCAACGTGTACACCGGCTGACCTGCATTACCCAACCGATCTGGGACTATTAAATGAAGCCCGGGAAAAACTTGACCAAATCATTGATACACTCCATATAACTACAGGAAACGGACAGAGAAGACCCAGGACTTATCGCCAGAAGGCCAGAAGAGATTACCTGAACGTATCCAAACAAAGAAAACCCAGAAGGAACATCGTTCGCAAAGCCATAAAAAAACAACTTCAATACGTGAATCGCAACCTAAAGATTGTAGATACCATGCTCCAGCACGAAAATGCAGATATGGAGCTGTTGAGTAACCGGCAGCAAAAACTCCTGGAGACCATTCGTATTTTGGTGGGACAGCAAGCCCGGATGTACAAAACCAAGACCCATAGTGTAGAGGACCGGATTGTTAATCTCCACCAGCCCCACGTCCGCCCCATTGTGAGAGGAAAAGCAGGAGCAGCGGTGGAATTTGGAGCCAAGGTGGCTATCAGTTTGGAAAACGGCTACAGCCGAATAGAAAAACTCTCCTGGGATCCCTTTAACGAAGCAATCACCTTGCAGGAGAGTGCCGAGCGCTACAGGAAGCGCAACGACTGTTACCCGGAAGTGATACTGGCAGATCGAATCTACCGAAACCGAGACAACTTAAGCTATTGCAAAAAACATGGCATCCGGCTCAGCGGACCCAAACTGGGAAGACCACAAACAAAATCCTTCATGGTGAAGGCCGAAAGATTAATCGAGAGACAAGACGCCAGAGACCGTAATGCCGTTGAAGGCAAGTTTGGAGAAGGTAAACGAAAATACGGACTGAGTCGTATTGCAGCCAAGTTAAAAGATACGTCTGAGAGTGTTATTATGTTGCAGTTCCTGGTAATGAACTTGGAGCATAAGCTCAGAGTTCTTTTTGCTCAAATTTTATTTTGGATTTTTGGCGGAAGTAACAGAGTAATTTTAGTCGGGTAATAAATTTTATGGGTTTGGATAGCAAGCCCTACCTAGGGGTTTCAGATTTTGATCTGAAACCCCTTTATAAATATCCCCTTGAGATTAAGAAAAGTGCCAATCCTGGCAGGGACGCCATTAAGCATTTTGCTGTGTTGGAAAAGACGCCATTAGAAATTGCTAATGGCGGCGTCTTTTTGTTGGCTTTAGCCAGTTGAGTGAGCGAAGCGAGGGAAACAAAAAAACCACCTGCTCTGCAGGAGGTGGGAAAAGATCTTTAGATAAAAGCAAAAAG
>DATMYU010000063.1:0-22025 GCA_035560775.1 Desulfosporosinus sp. | reverse complement strand
ATCATAAATCATTCTGGAGGGAGACAAGGAGAGGGTGTAATGGATTCATCAGTAATATCGGATTTGTTGATTGGTGGAATTTTAAGGGGAGGCATGTATGTACTCATGGCCATGGGGCTTTCGTTGGTTTTTGGGGTGATGAAGATTCCTAATTTTGCGCACGGAGAATTTTATATGATTGGCGCTTACCTTTGTTATTTTAGTGTTGCTGTATGGCATCTACCTGTTCCTTTAGCAATCGTTATTGCAGCTATAGGCGCTTTTGCGATTGGTGCGGTGATCGAAAAGGCTACATTCTATCCACTGCGAAAACGGTCTCAAAGTGACTGGGTATTAAACAGTTTTCTGGTAACGGCAGGGTTGTCTTTTGTCTTGCAAAATCTTGCTCAGGCGTGGTTGGGTGTTACCTTCAAAGGAGTACCTCAGCTATGGGGTGGAACTTTAGCGATCGGAGGCATGCATATTTCTTTGGACAGGGTAATTGCTTTTGTAATTGCCATGGTAACGGTTGTGGTCTTTTGGTTGTTTTTAAAAAAGACTAAGATTGGTAGCGCTATACGGGCAGTTTCAGAGCATGAAACTGGGGCAAAGCTTATGGGTATTGATCTCAATACAATCCATACATTGACGTTTGCCCTAAGTTGTATGCTAGCAGCAATTGCGGGAGCTGCACTCTTATCCATAATTCCAGCGTCACCCTTCATGGGGTTACAGCCGTTGTATAAATCTTGGTTTGTGGTCATTTTGGTAGGGTTAGGTAATATTGAGGCAACAATCGTTGGCGGATTTATGGTTGGGCTCATAGAAATGTTGGCATCTTATAAATTTGGTGCCGGTTATCAGGATGTAATAAGTCTTTCAATTATTATCCTGGTATTGTTACTCAAACCCTCCGGATTGTTTGGAAAAAAGCTAAAGGTGTAGGTGACGTTAGTATGAAAAATTTAACGAATTCAATAACCAATATAATTACATTTATTCGTAAGAAAATGAATATCGTTGGACTTTCCTCATTAGGCTTGATCCTCTTTATTGTACTGGGAGTTTCGCCCTACCTAGTTCATGACGAGTATATGTTGCATATGTTAGTTGTCTGTTTGATGTTCGGAACATTGGCCATGGGTTTTGACTTATCCGCTGGATTTATCAGTGTCGCTAATTGGGGATATGGCTCGCTTATGGGATTAGGAGCGTATACCTCTGCCATACTTCTGACGAGACTGGGTGTAACGCCATGGATAGGTATCTTTGCAGGAGGTTTTATGGCAGGGTTACTAGGCTTGTTAATTGGAGTACTGACATTGCGCATGGAGGGCATGTTTGCAGCGATCTTGGCATGGTTCGTAGGACTAGTCCTTATGGCACTTTGTGCGGCTCTCGTACCTCTAACTCGTGGAGCGCTGGGTTTGAATGTGCCTTTGTTCTTTGACACCGGATGGGCTAAACCCTATTTTTACGTGATCTTAGTTATTTGTTTTGCAACCTATATCCTGTTGAGATTGATCACTAAGTCTCACCTTGGGTTGGCTTTTAATGCTCTTGGTCAAGATGTGGAGGCGGCCAGGACTTCAGGTGTAAATCCTATGAAATATAAAGTTATTAACTTTACTATATCCTGCTTTATAGCAGGGTTATGTGGAGGGTTCTATGCTCACTTTATTGGAATTTTAACGCCTGATCTCTTAAGTACTAAAAAAACTGTCGAAATACTGGTAATCGCATATATCGGCGGGAGAGGAAGCATCTGGGGTCCGTTACTTGCGGCATTCTTGATTATTCCTACCTTCGAATATCTTAACTTTTTGTTTGAGTATAAATATGTGATATACGGAATGTTGCTTATTGGTGTCATGATTCTTTATCCTTCCGGAATTTCCGGTTTCTTGAACAGTTTAGATAGATGGGTAAAAAATAAAATAACTAGTCGCGCCGCTGACCAATAAGTAATCTAAAGGTTTATAAAAATGAGCAAAGGGGGGACAGCGTAAGGTCTTTATTTAAGGAAGGATAGGGTGCGATATATAAATAGTTATTAAAGAGGAGGCAATTTTATGAAGAGGTTTGTGGAAAGAATGTCTAGGTTTTTGGTGACATTGCTTACAGTATCGTTAATGCTCATGGGGTGTAGTAGCGCCACTACTAGCCAAGCGCCGAGTAATAGTACAGATCAAGAAAAGGTTCTAACTGTCGGCATAGATCTACCCTTAACAGGACCCAGTGCCCGAACAGGACAAGAATTCAAAGCTGCCGTCGATATGGCATTCACTGAAGTAGGCTACAAAATCGGGGACTATAAGGTGAAGTTGGTTTGGATTGATGACCAATCGGATCCGGAAAAAGCCACGACGGCTTATGAACAAGCAATTCAAAAGGACAAGATTGATGTTGGTATCTTGAACTGGAACAGTTCCGTTGCAGTGGCTTTGATGGAAACAACCGCTAAATACAAAATCCCTCACTTTTTTGCCTCCGGGGCAACCGAAGTTGTCAATCAAAAATGGGCTTCAAATGATAAATATAAATATTGGGTAGTTAAAGGGTGGGCTACACCAGCCAAACTAAGCATGGCTTATGTCGAAAGCATCAATGAAGCTGTCAAAAATGGCACTTGGATTCCTCGTAACAAGAAGGTTGCAATATATGGTGAGGACACTGACTGGGGTCGAAGCTTTGGAGCGACCGTTGGAAAGGCATTTAAAGATACGGGGTGGGAAATAGTCAATGAAGAATACTTCAAAAATGGGGAGACTGATCTGTACCCGGTTCTGACAAAGATGAAGAACAAAGACGCTACGATCATAGCGGGAACGGTTACCTCTCCACCTTCAATAGCGGCCTTGATCAAACAGGCTAGGGAGGTAAACTTAAAGAGTCTTATTATAGCTGACGGCTTGGGTTACGCCGGTGACTGGTATAAAATGACCGGCGGGGCATCCGATGGGATTTTAGATAATGTTCCTCTCTTCACCACTGACAAAGCTAAGAAGTTCGCCACTGATTTTCAGGCTAAGTATAATATTGAACCTTCAGCCGCTGCTGCGGGTCAACAATACGATTGGACGCGGTTCTTTATTAAAATTGCCAATGAGACCTTAAAAGAATATGGCTCACTAAATAGTGAGACTATTTTTAAATATTCTCAAGCAAAAGTCATTACTGGTCAAACGACATTTGATGACGGCATAATAATGAAACAACTCAAATTTGATGCTCAGTCTTCTCCAGATCCGGTTGTAGGCGAAGGCGAATACATTTTCCCTGTGGTGCAATACTTTGGCGGCAAAGAGACAGTCATTTGGCCATCTGAACAAAAAACAGCTGTTCTAAAAGTTCCGGATTATGCGAAATAAAATAGTTTATGATTCGGTGCCCACTCTATTTAGTGGGCACTAATGATTAATTATGACGGTCTAACGGAAAGTAGGTGTCACAAGTGATATTAACGACTGAGGGTGTAGAAAAACGATTTGGTGGATTAGTAGCCGTAAATAATGTTTCGATCAGCGTAAAAGAAGGAGAAATTTTTGGCGTTATTGGTCCAAATGGTGCGGGAAAGACGACATTTCTCAACTGTATTTCTGGTTTTTATACACCTGAAAAAGGAAAAATCCTTTTTAAAGGACAAAACGTAATTGGCTTATCACCTCACCAGCTTTGTCATAAAGGAATAGCTAGGACATTTCAAATTGTAAGGTCTTTTCCGAAGCTGAGTGCCTTAGATAATGTGAAAGTCGCCGCAGTATTTGGTGGGCAAAAGTTCAAAAATCCGGAAGAACGAGCAAAGGAAATAATGGATTTTGTTGGTTTTCCCGTGGCCAAAGATATTTTGACGGAAAACTTGAACACAATGCAGTTAAAACGCTTAGAATTGGCGCGAGCCTTGGCTACCAATTGTCAACTACTACTTCTAGATGAAGTGGCCGCCGGATTAACTCCAGCGGAACTACCGGAGTTTATTGCTTTGATCAAGCGAATTAGAGACAGCGGGGTTGCAATAATCACGATTGAACATGTTATGAAATTTATCATGGGAGTTTGTGACCGGATTACGGTCATACAATTTGGGACGCAAATAGCCGAAGGAACTGTCGAGGAAATAAGAAATAACCCCAAAGTTACGGAAGCTTATCTAGGGTTAGAACACGTTGGCTAGAAGGGGTTAGGAGAGGTTACTATGCTGAAATTAAGCAGTATCGATGCGGGATACGGTAAATTAGGAGTTTTACGGGATGTTTCTCTCGATGTGAAGAAGGGTGAGTTTGTTGCGTTGGTGGGGCCGAATGGCGTGGGTAAAACAACAACCTTAAGGACGATTGCAGGGTTGATCAAACCTACTAAAGGCGAAATATTGTTTATGGGCCAGAGAATTGAAGGCACACCTGTCCAAAAGATAACTAAGTTAGGGATAAGCTTTGTCACCGATGATGGCTGTCTCTTTTCCGGTATGACGGTGCATGAAAATCTTTTACTAGGAGCTTATATTATCCATGATAAAGCCAAGGTTAAACGCTTGCTTAAGGTGGTCTTAGAGTTATTCCCTAGATTAGCAGAACGAAAAACCCAAATTGTTGGAACCTTAAGTGGAGGAGAACGAAAGATGGTCGCCATTGCCCGTGGGTTAATGTCTGACCCTAAGCTCATGCTCGTGGATGAACCTTCCTTAGGACTTGCTCCGAAATTAGTATTGGCTGTTTTTGAAAGTTTGAAGGAACTGACTAAACGGGGCGTAACCATCTTGCTTGTTGAACAGAATGTGAATACTACTTTGAAGATTGTTGACAGAGGGTATGTGATTGAACAAGGCCACATTATGTTGGAAGGGAGTAGTAAGGAACTCGGCGAAAACGAGTATATTCGGAAGTCGTACCTTGGGATTGAATGAGAGACTATTAAGTATCAGGTTTTCAGCACTTATTGCGATTAATTATCGTCTCATCCGTGTTTAATGATACTAGCCGTAGGTTCGAAATTTGCCTAAGGGAGGAAAAGGTTTTGGTAAGGCCAATGCTGACTGGGCTGACTATTGAAGAAATTGAAAAGATAAAGACAGCAAGTCTGGAGATATTAGGACGCACAGGCGTTAATATTGCCCATGCGAATGCCAGAGAAATTTTACGGTCTGCTGGAGCTAAAGTTGAGGGAGAACGTGTCTACTTTCCTTCTCAGATGGTAATGGAGGCTATTACAAAAGCTCCTCGAAAGTTCACGATTTATGCTAGGAATCCACAGAAAAATGTTACAGTTGGTGGCAGTGAACCGATTTTCGCACCTGGATACGGAGCGCCTTATGTCACCTCAGCTACTGGAGTAAAGCGCAAAGCAACCTTAGATGATTTTATTAAAATCGCTAAGCTTTCCGGCGCAAGCTCTAATATGGATATCTCCGGAGGAGTCTTAGTTGAACCGTACGATGTTTCCGAGCAATATAGACATAAGGCCATGCTCTATACTTGTATGGTTAACTCAGATAAACCATTTATGGGCAGTGCAACAGGAGAAGCGCATGCTAAGGATTCTTTGAAGATGGCAGCAATGCTTTTTGAAGAAAATATTCTTAAACAACCTGTAATGATAAGTCTAATTAATACAATCACGCCTCTGATGTTAGATGAACGTATGGTTGGGGCTCTTATGGCTTATGCAGAAGCGGGACAACCAGTGCTTATTTCTTCATTAGGCATGGCTGGGTCAACTTCGCCGGCGACTCTAGTAGGAACACTGGCCTTACAAAATGCTGAAGTGCTCGCAGGAATTACCCTCGCCCAAATCATCAGAGAAGGAACTCCAGTGGTTTATGGATCAGCATCTTCAATTACGGAGATGCGTAACGGATCCTTGAGTATCGGCTCACCCGAAGGAGCTTGGATAATTGCAGCGGTAAGCCAAATTGCCCACTCATACGGCTTGCCATGTCGAGCTGGAGGATGTTTGACAGACAGTAAGGTGCTTGATGTTCAAGCGGCATATGAAAGTATGATGACTCTTCAAGCGGCAGGAATGGCAGGCGTAGATTTTGTGCTCCATGCCACTGGCATTTTAGAATCTTATATGTCCATGTCTATGGAGAAGTTTATTGTGGATGACGAAATCTGCAGTATGGTTCGGCGTTTGCTAAGAAAAATAACGACGAATGAAGAAGATTTAGCAGTTCAGTTGATCCATGAAGTTGGACCGGGTGGACAATTCCTAACGACCGACCATACGTATCAAAATTTTCGTAAAGAGTTCTGGCAGCCGAGCCTATCGAATCGAGAAACGTATGACCAGTGGCAGCTTAATCAGTCAATACCTCTGATAGATCATGCCGCAAAACGTGTGCAGGAAGTTATAGATGACTATGAAGTCCCACCGTTAGATCGGGCTATCGATCAGAAATTGAAGACATTTGCAGAACTCTAGTTTAAGGGGACAATTCGGAAGGATATAAAGTAAAGCGTTGAGTGAGGTATAACTTAAGATTTAAAACTGATGGTGGTGAATTAGGCAATATATTGAGCCTTTCGCGTTTGCGAAGGGCTCAATATGTTTTTGATGTTGTAAGGCAAAATTGGGAGTTAATTAAAGGTCTGATTTGCTTGAATATCGTCTTCTAATACTCACCAATGGTATCTTAACTGGGGAACGCAGAAGCCTCAGTAGCTTAAATCTTGAAATAGGACAACGAAATCCTAAAATGAGATAACAGGAGACTACGTAATGATAGTGAGTTCGAGATTGTGGTAATAAGCTATCCTAAAATGGGATAGCCATCGTAAAGAAAGCCTCCAAATTAGGCTATAAATGCGAATCTAGAGGGCATTATTAGTTGGCACGATTCTTGCAATATATACCAATATAGGCACGCCCTATAAATTCATAAGGAGGAAAGAGGATGTCAATTAATTATGAGGATCTTTCTCAAAGTGTAATCGCTGGTCAACAAGAGCGAGTAAAACAACTGACTCAGCAGGCTATCGATGATGGAAAGGATCCGGTCGAAATTATCAATCAAGGACTAATCCCAGGAATGAGTGTCGTGGGCGCTCGATTTAAGTCGGGTCAAATGTTTGTGCCGGAAGTTTTAATGTCGGCGCGGGCTATGAATGTAGGGATGGATCTGGTAAAACCTTTAATTTCCAATGAAGATCTTCCCACGGCTGGCAAAGTTGTGATCGGAACGGTAAAAGGTGATCTGCACGATATCGGGAAGAATTTGGTCGCTATGATGTTGGAGAGTGCTGGATTTACAGTCATCAACGTCGGAGTAGATGCCGGTCCGGAACAATTCGTACAAGCGGTCAAGGAGCATCAGCCTAGTGTCATTGGCATGTCCGCCCTGCTCACAACGACAATGCTTTCCATGAAAGATACTCTTGAGTTGTTAAAGGAAGAGGGGCTACGCGACAAAGTAAAAGTTATTATCGGAGGGGCCCCAATATCACAGGACTTTGCTGATGAAATTGGTGCAGACGGGTTTGCCCCTGATGCAGGTTCAGCCACAGATCTATGTAAAAAACTTCTAGCCTAATGCGGAAAGGAGAGTGCATAACTTGTCAAGAAGTCAATACGTAAGAGCCAATTATCAAGTTAATGCAACACCACAATTGAAGGTGTTGAGTGATGATCAATGTGAAACTATCTATAACGGTGCCCTCGAGGTTCTGGAGAGAACGGGTGCGGAGATACATAGTGAAAAGGCTTTAGAGATTTACCGCAAAGGGGGTTGTTGGGTTGACGGCAATCGGGTGCGTTTCCCTTCCCACTTGGTAGAGTGGGCGGTCCGTAGTACACCCTCGCGAGTTGCGATTTCTGATCGCAATGGCAAACGATCAATGTTTTTGGAAGGACAAAATGTTTACTATGGTCCCGGACCAACCACCACTTACACCATCGATCCTTTTACTGGAGAAAGACGGCGTCCCAAGAAGTCCGATACTGTAAGGGCAGCGATTACGATAGACGCTCTACCTAATATATCGTTTGCGATGGATAATGGCACAATCATGGATGTAACACCTACTTTATCGGATGTTCACGCTTTCCAGGCTTTGGTAGAGAATACAACGAAGCCCATTATTCACTGGGGTTTTGGGGTAGACCAGTACCAGGATATTGTTGATATGGCTGCAGCAGTAGCAGGTGGAATGGAAGCCCTTCAACAAAATCCATTTATTATCCTTTATTCAGAGTCAAGTCCTCCGTTGCGGCACTCGGTAGAAGCTATAGACAAGGCAATTTTTGCGGCGGAAGCCAATATTCCCGTCATTTATACTCCTTGCACCTTTTCAGGCGGCGTGGCTCCCGCAACTATGGCGGGAAGTCTGGTAATCTCAGTTGCGGATTTCTTAGTAGGACTTGTCGCTGGTCAGTTGGTGCGAGAGGGTTCCTCCTTTATCATGGGTGGATTAATTTCCACGATGGATATGTCAAGCTCTATTTTGTCATATGGAGCAGCGGAATTAAGTTTACTTTCAGCGGCATTAACTTCTGTGGCCCGTTATATGAAAATTCCTATGTTTAGCACGGGTGGTTGCTCGGATTCTAAAGTTATCGATACTCAAACCGGAATAGAAGCCGCTTTTTCGATTCTAATCGCAGGGTTGAGTGGCGCAAATCTTATTCACGATTGTAATTACATGGAATATGGAGCCACAGGCTCCCTAGAAATCATGACTATGGATGACGAAATCATCAGTATGGTTAAGAAGATTTTGGCTGGTATTGAGGTTGATGATGAAAATTTGGCCGTGGATATCATTGACCAAGTGGGTCCTGGTGGTCACTTCTTAGCTGAAGATCACACAATGGCTAATTTCCGTAAATTCTGGGCACCAACCCTGATCAACAGGCTTAGGTATGACGGTTGGAAGGCAGAGGGGTCTAAATCTATGGGACAGCGGGTCAAAGAAAAAACTCAAGATATTATCAATAATCATAAGCCCGAGAAATTGCCAGACAATGTTTTAAAGGAAATTCAGGCAATTGTCGATAGAGCAGAAGCACGAGAAGCGTCACTGAAAAAGAGTTCAAAATAGGGGGGAAAGTAGAAATGTCAATTAATTATGAGGATCTTTCGCAAAGTGTAATTGCCGGTCAACAAGAGCGAGTAAAACAACTGACTCAACAGGCTATCGATGATGGAAAGGATCCGGTCGAAATTATCAATCAAGGACTAATCCCGGGAATGAGTGTCGTGGGCGCTCGATTCAAGTCGGGCCAAATGTTTGTGCCGGAAGTTTTAATGTCGGCGCGGGCCATGAATGTAGGAATGGATTTGGTAAAACCTTTAATTTCAAATGAAGATCTTCCCACAGCCGGCAAAGTTGTGATCGGAACGGTAAAAGGTGATCTGCACGATATCGGGAAGAATTTGGTCGCTATGATGTTGGAGAGTGCTGGATTTACAGTCATCAACGTCGGAGTGGATGCCGGTCCGGAACAATTCGTACAAGCGGTCAAGGAGCATCAGCCCAGTGTCATTGGCATGTCCGCCCTGCTCACGACGACGATGCTTTCCATGAAAGACACTCTTGAGCTCTTAAAGGAAGAGGGCCTACGCGACAAAGTAAAAGTTATCATCGGAGGGGCCCCGATATCACAGGACTTTGCTGATGAAATTGGTGCAGACGGGTTTGCCCCTGATGCAGGTTCAGCCACAGATCTATGCAAAAAACTTCTGGCCTAATAATTTCAGAAAGGAGGATTAAAATGCCTGTAAGAAGTAATTACCTAGCTAATTCTACACCTATGTTTAGCGTCCTTTCCAATAGCCAGTGCGAAGAAATATTTCTAGCTGCTCAAGAAGTTCTTGAACGGACGGGTGTGACTGTACACGATGAGGAAGCCCGTACTATCTTAAAGAAAGCTGGCTGCTGGGTAGACGGTATTCTGGTGCGTATTCCTTCGTCGGTTGTGAATAGAGCTTTAAGCTCCGTGCCTAAAAGGGTAACTCTTTGTAATAGTCGCACCGGTTCAAGAGATGTCCTCTTAGAAGGATATAATGCATATTTTGGCACAGGATCAGATACACCCTTTACAATTGACCCTTACACCGGAGAACGCAAACGTTCTACCAAACAGTCCGTCGGCAATGCTTGCAAAGTTATTGATGCTTTGCCAAATCTTGATTTTGTTATGTCACTGGGTATCGTTCAAGACGTTCCCCTTCTCATCTCTGATCGTCACCAGTTCGAAGCCCAAATTCTTAATACGAGCAAGCCCATCGTTACCACAGCCCATGATATTTACGGTTTTGCGGATATTATTGAGATGTGTGAAATAATTGCCGGCGGTGTTGAGGAGTTACGGCGCAATCCAATTATGACACTCTATGCGGAGCCGATTTCGCCACTGCAACATGCTTGGGAGGCAGCTTCCAAATTGATCTTGGCGGCCAAAAAAGGACTGCCCGTTGTTTATACTCCTTGTGTTATGGCCGGCGGAACAGTACCAGCTACCATGGCGGGCGTACTTACTCAAGGCTTGGCTGAATCATTGAGTGGATTAGTGATTAATCAATCAACCAGAGAAGGTTCACCGTTTATTATGGGCGGGGTATTTACAATTATGGATATGTCCAGCACTCTCTTTTGCTATGGCTCTCCAGAATTTAATCTATTAATGTCTGCCTTAGCTAATATGGCCCATTACTTGAAATTGCCGATGTTTGGAACCGCTGGTTGCTCCGACTCGAATATAGTGGATGAGCAGGCTGGTATTGAAGCGGCAATGTCTATTGCCTTGACGGCTCTCTCCGGTCCTAATCTAAATCATGATGTCGGTTATATTGAATATGGCTCTACATCTTCCTTGGAATACCTTGCGATCAACAATGACGTTATCGGTATGGCCCGTCGTCTTGTGCGCGGTATTCGAGTCACTGATGAGACCTTAGCTCTGGATCTGATTGATAAAGTTGGCCCCGGTGGACATTTCTTATCCGAGGATCATACCATGAAATACTTTAAAACGGAGACTTACTACCCCAGTCTGATTGACCGTCAGCGTTATGAGTCTTGGCAGGAAGCGGGCTCGAAAACTCTATTCGAACGCGCCAATGAAAAGGTTAGAGATATTATTGAAAATTATGAGCCCGACCCACTGCCGAAGGACGTTACACAAAAAATTCGGGCGATTGTAGAACGATCTGAACAAAAAGTTTGTTAAGTCAGAAATCAGCTAGAAATGGAGTGACAGATTATGTCCCTAGTATTGGGGATAGATACTGGCGGAACCTTTACAGATGGTGTGCTTCTCGATCTTGAAACTAAGGAAGTAAGGGCCAAGGCCAAGGCATTTACGACACGTGATGATTTATCGATAGGGATCCGTAAATGTATCGAAAATATGGCTGACTTAGACCCATGTCAAGTGCAGCTTGTATCTCTGTCTACGACATTAGCCACTAATGCCATTGTTGAGGGACGCGGTTGCCGGGTCGGCTTAATTCTCATTGGTCATGAGCCGACAGGCGACCTCCCCGCCCAACAAGCTTTTGTCATCAAGGGCGGACATGATATACAGGGGGTACCCGTTAATGAACTGGATCTGGAGGCTATCCGGAGAGCAATTAATGACATGCGAGGACAGATTGATACGGTGGCAATTTCGGGCTATTTAAGTATCAGGAACCCAGAGCACGAACAGAATGCCCGACAAATAATCCAAGAGCTTTGGGATGTACCGGTCGTATGTGCCCACCAACTCACGACAGCTCTCGGTTTTCACGAGCGGACAGTGACGGCCTGTCTGAATGCTAGACTATTACCAATCATCGCCGAACTTCTTGTAGCGGTAAAAGCAGTTCTGAAAGAAAAAAGCATTCAAGCACCATTGATGGTTGTCAAAGGGGATGGATCACTAATGAGTGAAGCCATAACTCGGGAAAAACCCATTGAGACGATACTTTCGGGGCCGGCAGCTAGTATTGTTGGAGCAACATTTTTAACAGGTACAGAATCAGCCATAGCCTTAGATATGGGTGGAACGACAACAGACATTGCTATCTTAGAAAAAGGCCGCCCTCGGATGAATCGCGAGGGGGCAACCGTCGGCGGTTGGAAAACCCGGGTAGAGGCTGCTGAAATCAGCACTTTCGGACTGGGTGGGGATAGTTACATTCGAGTTTCCAAGGATAGAAAACTAATGATCGGACCGAAAAGAGTCTGGCCTTTGTCAGTCATAGCAAACGAGTTTCCTATTCTGGTTGATGAATTACGAAGGGTTGATCCAGATCGAGAAATAATCGATGCGCAACCTGTTGATTGCTTTATGCTAGTCAAGAAACCTGTCGATGGAGATCGGTGGAATGACACAGAACGGAAAATAATTAAAGTCCTGGAGGACAGTGCTCACAATATTTTGGTCCTTGCTGAAAAAGTTGGACGAGATCCTAACTTGTTGCCCTTACGAGGCTTAGAGCAGGCTCAAGTCATTGGGAGGATCTCCTTTACCCCCACTGATGTATTGCATGTTCTTGGTACGTTTACGGAGTATAACCTGGCGGCGGCTAAAGAAGGAGCTCGGATTCAAGCACGTAGACTGCGGCTGGAACTTGACAAATTTGTGACCAAGGTCTTGAGTGAAATCCAAGCCGGTCTTTGTATGACTATCTTACAAAGTTTCGTCTACAGAGAAGGCTTAAGAATCAATCTGAGTACAGAGCCTAGTGTTGCATTTCTCTTAAATTATCCGCCCAAGGAAAACCACAGTCGCGGATTTAAGTCCGAGATCATGCTTGATTTTCCGATTGTGGCTTTAGGCGCTCCGGTTTCCGGTTACCTTCCTGCTGTAGGCAGCGTCTTGCATACCCCTGTTTTGATACCGACCCATGCTGAAGTGGCCAATGCTGTTGGGGCCGCTTCAGGCCAGGTCGCGGAAATTATTCGCATCTTGATTAAGCCCAATGTAACAGGGGGTTATTTGGTCCATGCTCCCTGGAAACGAGAAGCCTTCATGTATCTCGAAGAAGCTGAAAGCTATGCCTTAGAGAAAGCTAAGGAGGTTGTCAGGGAGAACGCTTACCGAGCAGGCGTACTTAATCCCGAGGTATTGGTCGAGAAAGAGGAGGTACTTAGTCATACTGCCGGGGCAGAGGGTGATGTATTTCTTGAGACTCGCCTTGAGGTCACGGCCATGGGTCATCCTAGTTGGGAGGAATAGGTATGAAGGCCAAACTTTTGGCATGTTATACATTGGCTGATGAAATACAAAAGCTACTTCCATCCGACATTGATTTGGAGTTATTACCCTATGCACTGCATCGCGAACCACAGAAGCTTCAATTCGAACTTCAACAACGAATTGATACTGATACTGAACACGATACTCTGCTTTTTGGCTACGGTCTTTGTTCATACGGCGTAGTTGATCTTCATTCTGAACGTCATACCTTGGTAATCCCCAGAGTGCACGATTGCATAAGCATATTAATGGGTGCGAGGGAGATCTATAACAGAGAGTTCGTAAAATGTCCTGGCACGATTTACTTAAGCAAGGGCTGGATAGACCAAGGGGCAGAACCTTTAGCGGAGTTTAAACGATACTCTGAATCTTACGGTGAAGAGAGCTCGCAATGGATGATTGACACGCAATACAGTAATTATCAGCGGGTCGTCTTTATTGATACCGGCGTAGGGAACAGCGAAGAGCTTGCCAAGTATTCAAGTGAAGTCGCCAAGTATATCAAGGTGGATTATCAAGAGCGGCAAGGTTCATTGCGTCTACTAGAAAAGCTCATTCAAGGTGATTGGGATGAGGAATTCGTAGTTATCCCTCCGGGAAGGATGGTTATGCAGCGTAGTTTTCTCTAAATCTTAGGGGGAGAAAAATAAGGTTGATAGTGGTTAACTTATTAATACTGGCAGAAGAAAAGTTGTAAAACCAATAGGGGTGAAACTTGAGCTGATTGGCTTTCTCCATTCCAAGAATGTAAAAGTTACACAAGCAGTTAATTAAATAAAATATTCTCGAACCAAAATAAATATTGCCGGATGATCATATTGGGAGAGATCTTAATGAAGGAAACTTACTACAGGCGGAGTTTCAACTCCACTTGTAGTTTAGTTGAACTTATCCAGGAGCTAACTGTGCGATGTGCGAGCCTTGGGCTTCGAAGAACAAAGTTCGAACCTCACTCAAACCTCGAACCTCAAACTTTGGCGGTTAGCCATCGGAAAAAGGCGCCGAAGGAGAAAATTTCTTGCACGCAGCTGGGAATGAAACTCTCAGGCAAAAGTACTAGTATGAGACGGAACTCTGGAGAGTTTCTCGTAAGAGAATACCAAAGGGGAAGGGCTGTTCAAGTCTAAGCTCTCAGGTTAAAAGGACAGAGGATGTGCCGCTCTATTATGGGCGTACTTCCTCTGTCCTTTTTTACTTATACCTATATAGACTTCCATGCCGTTTAAGCGGCACCACTGATGAATGAAATAATGCTTATTCCAGGACAGAAAGTATAAGTTGCGCATAATTCGGGTGGTATAAGTGCAACTAGACGGCCGCCGGTGCCTGCGGCTGACAGAATGACTAATACGTGCGAAGACAGTGTCTTCGTGGGCGCCAGCCAAGTTTTCTTTAACAGTCTCAGGCTCCATAAAACAATTTTCAGGCAGATTCATTGCACAAGGTTGCAATTATTGAAGGAGGTAAGTTTTTGAAAAGGACACCCTTGTATGAAGTTCATGTCCAAGCTAATGCCAAGCTTATAGACTTTGGCGGTTGGGAAATGCCGATACAATATGCCGGAATCCTTGAAGAACACAGAGCTGTTCGAACCAAAGCGGGACTGTTTGATGTCTCCCATATGGGCGAGATTGAAGTAATAGGCCCTGCCGCGCTTGAAATGGTAAATACTCTGATTACCAATGATATTACCAAGCTTGCTGATGGACAGGTTATCTATACTCCTATGTGCTATGAACATGGCGGTATTGTTGATGATCTCTTAGTCTATCGTCATAATGCAGAGCATTTTCTCTTAGTAGTTAACGCTTCGAATACTGAGAAGGATTTTGCCTGGGTCCAGCGATTGGCGCAGAGTTACAATGTAAAAGTTGAGAATATTTCCACCGATACGGCCCAACTTGCCTTGCAGGGTCCTTTAGCCCAAATAATTTTGCAACGGATCACAGATATTGATCTAGCTCAGATAAAGTACTATTGGTTTTCCTTTGGTCAAGTAGCTGGCGTTAAGTGTCTAATTTCGCGAACGGGTTACACTGGGGAAGATGGTTTTGAACTTTATTTTGTACCGGAGTTTGCTCAAACAATTTGGAATGAAATTATGAAAGCCGGAAGAGAGGAAGGTATTCAAGCGATTGGCTTAGGTGCTCGGGATACCCTGCGCTTTGAAGCAGGATTACCCCTCTACGGTAACGAGTTGGCTGAAGATATCAGTCCCTTGGACTCAGGGCTAGAAATGTTCGTCAAACTTGATAAAGCCTACTTTATAGGTAGACAAGCCCTGGTATCTCAAAAGGCAGCGGGGATAGCACGCAAGTCGATAGGTCTTGAGATGATCGATCGGGGTATTCCACGGAGCCACTACTCTTTAAGTATCGAGGGACGAAAAATTGGCTTTGTTAGTTCGGGTTCTTTCTCCCCCACCTTGGGAAAAAATATTGGTCTGGGTTTAATCTCTACCCAAGAAGCTGAGCTTGGTAAAGAAATTGAAGTAATGGTAAGAGGTAAAGGACTTAAAGCGAGGATTGTACAGAAACCTTTCTACAAAACAAAAGCAGTAATTAATGTTTGATTCTTTGGCCGAACCTAAATCAGTAAAAAGAGGAGGAATTCTAATGAATCCGAGAGACTTAAAGTACACCAAAGAACACGAGTGGGTAAGAGTCGACAGCGAGAAGGCAGTTATAGGACTAACCGATCATGCCCAACATGCCTTGGGAGATGTAGTTTTTGTCGAATTACCAGAAATAGGGAATAGTTTAGAATCAGGTAAGTCTTTTGGTGTGGTGGAATCAGTTAAAGCCGTTTCAGATGTCTATGCCCCAGTATCCGGTACTGTTACTTCTGTAAACGAAGTTTTACTGGATGCTCCCGAAACCTTAAACGAAGATGCCTTTGGAAAGGGCTGGATGATAGAAATCCAAATGGATGATCCTTCGCAATTAGGCAATTTATTGGACGCAGCACAATATGAGGCTTTTCTTCTAGAGGAGGATAACTAGGTATGAATTTTATTCCGAACTCCAATGAACAAAGCCACGCTATGCTGGAGCGGATTGGGGTAAACAGTATAGAGGAGCTTTTTAGCGATATTCCTAAGAATGTCAGATTAGATCGGCCTCTTGCGATACCTCCAGCCCTGGCGGAACAACAGTTAGTGTGCCATGTCAAGGCTCTGGCTGATAAAAACGCTAATCTAGGCGAATACCTCTCCTTCCTTGGTGCGGGAGCCTATGATCACTATGTTCCTAGTATTGTAAATCATTTGCTCCTGCGATCCGAATTTTATACCGCCTATACACCTTATCAACCTGAAATCAGTCAAGGAACATTAACCGCAATCTATGAATTTCAAACCATGGTATGTGAACTTACAGGTATGGACATGGCTAATGCCTCCATGTATGATGGTGCTTCCGCTCTGGCTGAGGCAGGTCTCATGGCCTGTGACAGTACCCGACGGAAGCAAATAATAATCTCTCAGACGGTTAAGCCTGAATATAGGGAGGTTATCCGCACTTATTTTAAGGGTCGTGATTTAGAGATTTTGGAGATTGCCTATACTGATGGGTTAACCGATCTAAATTTACTGGAGAAAATAATCAGTAGTAAAACGGCAGCGTTATTGGTCCAAAATCCAAACTTTTTTGGTTCAATTGAAGAGGGTACCCGACTAGCTGAGCTAGCTCATGCCGCTGGTGCTCTGTTTGTCGTGTCAGCTAACCCGGTTTCCCTGGGATTGTTAAAAGCGCCTGGTGACTACGGTGCCGATATTGTTGTCGGTGAAGGTCAATCCTTTGGCAACCCAGTAAGTTATGGTGGTCCCTATCTTGGTTTTATGGCTTGCAAAGAAAAATTCGTGCGTCGTATGCCTGGGCGTATTGTTGGAGCCACTGTCGACCGCGAAGGTAAAAGGGCTTTTGTTCTGACCCTACAGGCCAGGGAACAACATATCCGGCGTGAAAAAGCTACATCTAATATTTGTTCCAACGAAGCACTATGTGCCTTGGCCTTTACTATTCATCTTAGTGCTTTGGGAAAACAGGGAATTGGCAAATTGGCTGATCTGAATATTCAAAAGGCTCACTATGCTGCGGAAAGGATCCTTTCTCTGGCCGGGTTCAAACTGGCTTTTGTTGCTCCTTATTTCAACGAGTTTGTGGTGGAAACGACCCTTAATCCAGCTAGAATCAATGCTGAGCTTCTTAAAGACAAGATTTTAGGTGGACTCGATTTAGAAAGTTACTATCCTGAATTGAAAAATCACATGCTTTTTTGTGTAACGGAAACCAAGACTAGAGAGGATATTGATCGACTAGTGGCTAAACTGGAGGAAATCAAATGAAACAACAGCCCGAACCGACGATTTTTGAATTGAGCGTTACCGGTAGGAGCGGTATGAATTTGCCGGATATGGATGTCCAGACAACGGCCCTAGAAGAACTCATTCCCCTTGATCTATACCGGAAGAAGGCTCCTGAATTACCTGAGGTGTCGGAAATTGACGTTGTACGCCATTATACAAGGCTATCGAATTTAAATCATGGTGTTGACACAGGATTTTATCCTTTGGGCTCCTGTACCATGAAATATAATCCTAAGGTGAATGAAGATATGGCGCGGTTACCAGGGTTTGCCTTAACTCATCCTTACCAGCCTGAAGAGCTTTCCCAGGGTTCACTGGAGCTAATGTTTGAAATGCAAAATTGCTTGGCCGAGATTACCGGGATGGATCAGGTTACCCTTCAACCGGCTGCCGGAGCTCATGGTGAGATGACCGGGATAATGATTGTTAAAGCTTATCATGCTCAGCGTGGTGACCTTAAGAGGACTAAGGTAATTGTACCTGATGCGGCTCACGGTACTAATCCGGCAACCGCAGCCCAGTGTGGTTTTAAAATTATTCAAGTTGAATCTAATAAACGGGGCGGTGTGGACCTAGACTCCCTAAAGGCTGTTGTCAATGAAAAAACAGCGGCTTTGATGCTAACTAACCCTAATACCTTAGGTTTGTTTGACGAAAACATCAAAGAAATTGCCGACCTAGTCCATGCTGCAGGCGGTTTGGTCTACTATGATGGTGCCAATACTAATGCCATTATGGGTATAACTCGCCCCGGTGATATGGGGTTTGACGTGGTGCATCTCAACCTTCACAAGACTTTTGCTACTCCTCACGGCGGGGGCGGACCGGGGAGTGGACCAGTGGGGGTAAAGGATTTCTTGGCCGATTACCTGCCGAAGCCTACAATAGAGAAGAATTCAGAAGGAAAGTTCTTTTTTGATTTTGACAGGCCTTATTCTATTGGTAAAGTTAGCTCCTTCTATGGCAACTTTGGTGTGGTGGTGAGAGCCTACACCTATATACGGGCAATTGGTGGTGAAGGGCTGAAAAAGGCCAGTGAAAACGCTGTTCTTAATGCCAACTACCTGATGAAAATACTCAAGGATCATTATCATCTACCCTATGATCGCTATTGCCAACATGAGTTTATCATTACACCTCAGAATTTTAAGGGCCAAGGCGTCCACACCTTAGATATTGCTAAACGTCTTTTGGATTTTGGCTATCATCCGCCTACCATCTACTTCCCAATGATAGTAGAGGAGGCTATGATGATCGAGCCTACAGAAACCGAAAGCAAAGAAACTTTGGACCAATTTGCCGAAACCTTGATCACTATCGCTAGGGAGATTAGAGAAAACCCTCAGGTCGTTATTAATGCTCCTTATACGACAGTGGTATCCCGTCCCGACGAAACCGCTGCAGCCCGTAAGCCAAATATACGCTGGAAAACGAGTTAAGACTATGGAAGATTTTTCTCCGTTGACCAAAGAATTGATGGATAAAGCTTGGGCAATAAGGATGCAAAATTTTCCGCCGGAGATTGAGTTTGATTATCCTCAAGCAACTGAAGTTATTACACTTACGGAAAAGCATTGCGCTCTGGACTGTGCTCATTGCGGCGGACATTATTTGAAAGGCATGAAAAGCGTAAAAGAGGTCAGTTGGGCCGGCAACAACCTGAAAAACTTACCTTCCTCTAAAACCAAAAGCTATCTTATTACTGGTGGGTGCGACCGCCAAGGTAAAGTTCCCTTTCAGCGTCAGATACCATTTATTGAAGAAATAAAGCAGGGCAGAAGGCTTAACTTTCATGTCGGCTTGATAAATGATATTGAGGCTGATCAACTAAGCAATTTGGCTGATGTCGTTTCGTTTGATTTCGTCTCCGATGACGAAACAATACAAGAAGTTTTTGGTCTTAACCGGAAGGCGGAGGATTATCTGCATTCCTATCGGGTTTTGCGGCAGCGTGTTAAAGTCCTTCCCCATATTTGTATCGGCTTAAAGGGTGGGCAACTAGCGGGAGAATATAAGAGCTTAGAATTGCTTCAACAGGAGGGTGCAGATGGTTTGGTATTTATTGTTTTCATCCCTACTCCTGGCACCCGCTATGAGGCCAAAAAACCACCCCTGCTGGAAGAAGTGGTAAAATTGTTGGCTGAAGCTAGAGTACGCTTTCCAGATAAACCAATATTCCTAGGTTGTATGAGACCGAAGGGCAGGTATCGACAGGAGTTAGATTTAGCGGCAGTTCGGTGTGGAGTTAATAAGATCGTGGTTCCCACCCGGGCAGCGGTCGAATTGGCAGAAGAACTTGGGCTTAAAGTAAGGGTCGGAGAGGAATGTTGTGTTCTATGATTAAGTGTTCTGCTGGAACAGCGAAAGTATTGGGGTTTAAAGACTTCAGAACAGATGCCTTACCTACGACAGCTTATCTAATGACCGGGGAACGCTGCACTCACGATTGTTCCTTTTGTTCTCAGGCTAGAAATAGCAGTGCCAAGAGTGACTTGCTTTCTCGGGTTACCTGGCCAAGCTATGGTAAACAGTATACTATCGATGGTATTATCACAGCTTTTGCAGCCAACAAGCTAAAACGGGCTTGTTTTCAGGTAGTGAATTCACAAGACTCGCTTAAAGAAACCAGGGAACTTCTACAGGAACTTCACGGTGAATCGTCTATTCCGCTCTGTGTTTCCAGTGCAGTCGAGACCCTCGAATCAGTAAGAGAACTCATAGGTCTAGGTGCAGATCGGATAAGTATTGCCCTTGATGCTGCCTGTGAACGTGTATTTTCTGAACATAAGAGTGGGTCCTGGAACAATAGATATGAGTTTCTAACTAAGGCGGCTGAGGCTTTTCCAGGGAGGATTGCCACACATTTAGTTGTGGGCCTGGGAGAAACTGAAGAAGAAATGCACAAGACAATCCAGGAAATGGTGAACCTAAAGGTTAGCGTTGCTCTGTTTGCCTTTACCCCAATTCGGGGAACCAAACTAGAAAAACGCTTACCTCCAGCTCTGGACCATTATAGAAGAATTCAGGCGGCAAGGTATTTAATGGTTAAAGGTTTAGACCAGTTCGAACAGATGACTTTTTCTGAGGGCAAGTTGACGGCCTTTGGACTTGAACGGGAAAGGTGGTTGAGCTTTTTAGCTGATGGGGAGGCTTTCCGAACCTCGGGATGCCCCGATTGTAATCGACCTTACTACAACGAAAAACCGGGTGGAGTTATTTATAATTATCCTAGGCCTTTGACGGAGAAACAATGCAGGAGGGCTTTGGCGGAAATTGGTCTTTGATCCTACTGAGAGGTGAACCAAGTGCAGGAATGGCGTTTATTGACTACGGGTTATCATGATGGGGCGATGAATATGGCCATTGACGAAGCCATTACCCTTTCTATGACAGGGGGGAAGGTGCCACCGACACTACGATTTTACGGCTGGAAACCACGTTGTCTATCCCTAGGCTATGCTCAGAGGACCGAGGAAGTGGAATGGGATGAATGCCTAGAACAGGAGATTGAGGTTGTCAGGCGGTCCACTGGAGGTAGAGCAATTCTGCATGACCAAGAGGTTACCTATAGCGTCATTGCACCTGAAGATAATCCCTTGGTAAGTGGTAGTGTTTTGCAATCCTATTTAAAAATAAGCCAAGGTCTTTTGCTTGGTTTGCAGAACCTGGGACTATCTGCGGAGATGGTTTCTCACAAGGATTTGGGAGCCTTAGGTACGGCAGCCTGTTTTGATTCTCCCTCTTCTTACGAGTTGGTAGTTAACGGAAAAAAAGTTGTAGGCAGTGCTCAGAAGAGAAAGAATGGGATATTACTGCAACATGGATCAATCATCCGCGAGATAGATGTTGAGCTTATTTTCAATGTGCTTAAGTTTCCAACTCCGGAAATTAGAACTAACATGAAGCAAGCCTTTAGGCGTAAGGCCTGTTCACTGCAGGAAGCGACGGGTCATGCGCTGAGTGACGGGGAGATCATGAAGGCAGTCAGTGAAGGCTTCAGTCGGGCGTTAGGGGTTGAGCTGATTAATGGAGCTTTGCAGATAGAAGAACAAAATTTGGCCTTAGATTTAGTTAAGAGTAGGTATGGCACTGTGGAATGGACCAAGAAGCGTTGAACACCTAAGACAAATGATTTAGACTGAACAAGGTTGGAAAGGAGAACTGAGTAGGGAACAATATAAAGTGGCCTTCCTAGGCAGAGGAACAGGTGGATATGTAAGAGCCGAGCGGCCCAACTTAGACTATCTGTTATGCTGTATAGAAGGGCAGTGTCTTGGCTCTTTTTCTTATACTTTCTATATAGTACAAACAAAAAGACTATCTCTTATGAGGTAGTCTTTTCTGTGTTTTGTATTGTGGCATGGAGGTATAACCTATAAGGTTATACCTCCATGCCTTTACCTTTATATTACACACCTATGTTTCGACAGAAATGTTTTTTTCTAACTAAATTTGTGTTTAAACATCTTGATTTTTTCCATAGAAATATAATTTAACC
>DATMYU010000062.1:0-2444 GCA_035560775.1 Desulfosporosinus sp. | reverse complement strand
ACTTCGTCCATTTTTGTCGGCTCCATAGTAAACTTCACGCCGTTTTCCAATAATCTTTTGTACTCTTTATGAATATCTGCAACGCTAAACATTGTGGCTGGGATGCCATCAGCAAATATCTTCTTTTGATACTCTTTGGCGGCAGGATGGTCATTCGGTTCGAGTAAAAGCTCGGTACCGTCTTGATCATCAGGAGAAACAAGCGTTATCCACCTAAATTTTCCGACGGGAACGTCCTCCTTTTTTACAAACCCCAGCGTTTCTGAATAAAACTTCACCGCCTTGTCTTGATTTTGTACGAATATACTGGTAACAATGATTTTCATACTGTTTTTGCCTCCTTTGATATTTGAGACGTATGGTGCTCTGCTAACAATCTGGCTGCAAGCAAAAAAACACATTCGACAGAAGTTCTGTTCCGATTTTATTATTTATTTTTTTTATAAAATTAGTCTATCCATCCTTTCAGCAAGTTTTTAAGTGGTTCGTTGTTAAACATAAGTACTCGATATTTCCCCTTTCGTTTTGATTTTACAAGCCCTGCATCATCCAATGCTGAAAGGTGTTTAGCTATCGCCTGTCTCGAAATTTTAAGGTCATGCTTCGTAATTAGACGTACCGTAAGTTCATACAACGTCAGCTCGTTGCGTTCGGATAATTCGTCTAATATCAGCCGTCGAGTTGAGTCACTGAGTGCTTTGAATATAGCGTCTTTGTCCCACATACATCAATTATAGGCAACCGTATGGTTGCGTGTCAAGGTCGTTTTAGAATGTTCGAATCAAAGCTCCCTAGAATTATATTGACTCGACCCTTAGGGTGGGGTTTATAATGACCTTGAAGGTGGGATAACGGTGAAAAATCGAATAAAAATCAGCGATTTTGTAAAGTTGACTGGAAGCACGTTGAAGACCATTATCTATTACCATAAGATCGGTTTACTGCCGGAACCGGAGCGCTCCGCGGGAGGATACCGATTATACGGGGCAGGGGAACTAACCCGTATGCAATTAATCAAACACCTAAAATTCCTTGGGCTGGATCTGAAACGGATTAAAGAAGTATTAGGTGACAAACACAATGACAAGACTTTGAGGGAAGTCCTGGAATCCTTGCGCATGGATCTACTCAGCGAGAAAAAAAGTCTTGAGGAACGGATAGCCCAAATTGAATCAATCCTGAGTGAAGACCAAGTAATACTCGATGAGGATATCTGTGATTCTCCTTCTTTTCAGATGATCACAAAAATATTGAAGCCCGAGCAAATTGAGAATTATGCCCAAACCTGTCCGGAACTCTTCGACCAACAGCAAAAATTGTTTGGCATTTTGGATGACTTTCAGTGGGGAGAGGATTACCAGGATACGTTTAGATCATTAGCCGAAAATTTTCAAGCTCACCCTGAGCAATATCAAATTGCTTTAGGTTTTGGCGCGCGTTTGTCCAAGTTGTCTCAGCTAGCCGAGGATGATCCGGAAATTGAAATTCTAGCCCGGGAATCCACAGAATTTATTAAAAGTATACCTCAGTTAAGGGCGTTGTTAGGTAACCAGCAAGGGATGAAGCAACCCCAGGCCAGCTTATACAATGATATGGTAGCCAACGTTTATTCACCGGCTCGGATGAAACACATGCAACTCTTCCAAAAATATCTCAATTCATGATAGTTCATTATATTATTACCTCTGAAAAGGATTGTTTCATAGTCATGAAAAGTCATTCGTTATGATTACGAAGATAGGAGGCGGTTTCAGTGGAAGAAACTACGAAACTGACCAAGGGAAAAGCTTATCTTTTTCCGATCATCATGATGATCGTGATGGGCGTCATCATCTTTCTGCCGGCTGGCTCTTTCAGGTTTTGGCAGGCTTGGATATGGTGGTCGGGTTTATTTGTACTGATGATTTTCACGGCAGCTTTTTTCCTCAAGAAAAGTCCTGAACTGCTCTCAAGAAGAATGAAGTTTAAAGAAAAGGAAATAACATATAAACCCCCCGCCATCTTAAACTTGTATTTTCTCGGCTTTATCATTCCCGGCTTTGATTTTCGCTTTCATTGGTCGTTGGTGCCCGTATGGATGACCCTTGCAGCGAATGTCCTTGTTTTCTTAGGCTATCTATTTATCCTCTTGGTTTTTAATGAAAACAAGTATGCTTCAACGGTTATCCAGGTCGAGCAAGAGCAACAGGTTGTAACTACAGGACCCTACACCTTTGTGCGCCATCCAATGTATTTAGGAATGTTATTGATGTCGCTGTTTTCTCCTCTGGCTTTGGGGTCCTACTGGGCAATAATTCCTTCACTGCTGATCATACCGTCCTTGGTACTAAGGATAAAAAACGAAGAAGAAGTGCTGCGGAAAAAACTAGCGGGGTACAACGACTATTGTTTAAGGACACGTTACCGTTTAATTCCGTTAATCTGGTAATTAAATGGAATTAAAG
>DATMYU010000061.1:0-2392 GCA_035560775.1 Desulfosporosinus sp. | reverse complement strand
ATATTTTACATTTCGGGCAATTAAACCTGATATAAAGGAAGAATAATAATGCTGGTAGCAATTTACGCTAGGGCGACCAACGAGGATGATGTCATTACGCAAGTTGAGAATTGTAGGCGATATACCTTAGAATATTGGAATCCAAAGACACAAATAAAACTATTTACCGAAATTGTGGAAGACATACAAAACCTTGAGAACTGTTTGGAACTACAAAAGCTACTCAATGAATCCAATTACCTGGATGCTGTAGTGGTATCCCATCCCCTTTGCTTCTTCTCTAATATTATGGACGAATCTATCACCATTTATAAAATAATTGGAAGGCATAAAATTCATTATGCAATCAATCCTTCCAAAAACCGATAATTAATAAAAAAAGGAGAATGGCGTGGTAGTATCTCAAATTCGTCGGCGCCGACGAATTTGAGCTGCTGCCGTCATCGCTCGCAGCAAACAGTTTATCTCCATATTTTTCAAAAAGCTGCACCAGCCTTTTGGCTGTGCGCTGGGAATAGCTCACTGATTCCACCAGCCATTTTCCCCATTCTCCATGGGAGATCAGGACCTTGGCCACCTTTAGGCGCTTACCAATCTCAATGGCATTGCTAAGCATGATTTTACAAGTCTGTTGTTAAATCCTATTAATCTCAACCGCGATGCCTTGCGGCGTACGTTCAGTGATGGGTTCATCCATTTTAGTTCCCGCCTTTTTAATAGCTTTAATTACAGTATACGTAGACGGGCTTCAGATGGTGAAGACTTGGGTATCAACCTGGCAAGTCACCTGCCAAACTTGGGAATCTGGTGACACCCCCAGCTAAAATCATGTCCGAAGCAGCCAAAGTCAGCTGGTTCAGACATGATTTTAGTTTCAGAGGGTAACCCCCCGAAGTACAAGCTCATAGAATATAGGGACATGCCGGAACAGCCGATTTGTCAAAAAGCTCAGAAAGGAAGACAAAAATGTCAATTATCGCTGCACCTTTAAATTCGGCACTGGTAGCAACTTACCAAACCGGATCTACTCCCACCGGGACCCCGGTAACCAGGCAAAAAAGCCTGAGCTACGTGCGGTCCGATGCCTCTGAAGAAGCCCTTTACAATGTGGCTCAGGCCTTATTCAGCCTGTCGCTGCATCCGCTGCTGGAAGTACTGTCGAGAAAAAACTTCAGGCTGACAGAGGAGTAACCGTTTAAGAAAATCCAAAGAAAAAGAGGTGAGTTTGTGGCTATCACAAATAACAAAGTGGTCCGATTAAGCTTTACTACCGCGGGAGGAAAGACATTTACAATAACGATTCCCAATCCCCGCGAAGACCTGAATCAAGCTGAGGTACTAACCGTTATGAATACGATTGTATCCAGCAATATTTTCCTGACGACCAGCGGCGCCCTAACAAGCATACGGGACGTTAAGGTCATCGACACTGCTACCAATGATCTATTCGACCCGCCTCAGGCTTAACACCGCTGCATTCCCGGCAAGGGTGAGCGTTTTCTCCTTGGCTTGTCTCAAAAATCGTACGCGGGTACAATTTTTGAGACAGCCTGCCGGGTCTAAGATAACTGTTTTTATCTTCATCAAAAATTCCTCCTATGGGGGAACTCCCAGGATCCGCGTCCTTCGGTGCAGCTTGAATCCTGAGGTTGAGTGGGAAGCGTTAATGCTGAAAAAGCGGCGCAAGACCCTAATCCTCTGTGATGAATGCCAGCCGCAAGGGGCGCAAACCCCTGCCGAGATCATGTCCGAAGCAGCTAACGTCAGCTGGCTCGGAGCATAGGCTCACCTCTTATCTCCGTCGTTGGTAGTGTCGTGAATCGTAACTACCGGTTCAATCTGCAACGGATCACCGACTGCGATAACTTTTTTAGCCCTCCAAATTGCTCCCAGTGCCGATTGCGGAAATGCCTGCCCTGCTTCATCGATCAATACAAGACCAAACTCTTCTTTTCCTATATTTTTAATAAGCTGCCAACCGATGCAAAAGTAGTTGAGATAACCGGCACCACAAGCATAAAGCTCTGGTATAGTATCCCTGAAAATTTCTGCATCTCTGCCTTTGTCTAGCATTCCACGTATCATTTTATTAAAGGTGTCTAGTTGTACTCTCATTTGCGGTGAATTTTCCACAAATGCTTTATGTAGATTCATGGCCTCCAAAAAGGGCTTCTCACGTAATTCAGTCAGTTTATCCTCATTCCATGGTGCTTTATTCTATGCAGCCTTACGTTCCTCTTCCGAATTTTCACCAACTAAATCTGACAAAAAGCTGTCATCTGGCAATGAACCTTGATATCGCTTGCGTATTGGCTCAACGAAATTTTCACAATCTAATATCTGCTGTGCTAATGTCGGTAGATCTTTCTCCAGTTGTTCTTTTATCTTATTC
>DATMYU010000060.1:0-5690 GCA_035560775.1 Desulfosporosinus sp. | reverse complement strand
TTATAGGGATTATTAGCTATCGAGGATTGAACATTAATGACATGCCCCAAGCAGACTTTCCCTATGTTACAGTTTCCATCGAACAGCGTGGTGTTGCCCCCGACCAAATGGAAACCAATGTAGCCAAGAAAGTTGAAGAAGCTATAGGTCAAATTTCCGGTGTAAAGCATATTACAACAAATATCAGTGAAGGCGTATGCAATGTTATCGTTGAATTTGCTCTGGAGAAATCGCCGGACGTTGCTGCCCAGGAAGTGCGGGACAAAGTCAGTTCGATCAGGAAAAGCCTACCCGATGATATCGATGAACCGATTATTGCCAAATATGATTTTGCGGCCCAGCCCATTTTATCACTGGCCGTGAGCGGTACAATGGATAATCGCGCTATTTCCAAGCTTGTGGATGATGTGATCACCAAGAGTTTATACACTGTCGATGGTGTAGGCTCGGTCAAGGTATACGGCAAAGAGGACCGGGAGATCAAGATCAAGCTCGATCTAGAGAAGTTAGCCGCATATGGTTTGACTCCAGCTGAGATGGTGAGTGGAATCCAGAATGGCAACATGGAAAAGCCGGGCGGGAAGGTTACGGACGGACAACGCGAAATATCCCTTTGGACCGATAACAATGTCAAGAATCTCGAGGATTTCTACAACATTACAGTTGCTACACGTTCGGATCGTGAGATTAAGGTTCGGGATGTAGCTACGGTCTCAGACGGAATTGAAGATAAGGAGAGTATTTCATATTATGACGGCAAAGAAGCCCTTGGTATCGATATTGTCAAACAGTCGGGTTCTAATACGGTGCTTGTTGCGGATAATGTAAAAAAGCAATTAGAGCTGATAGAGGGAGTTCTTCCCCAAGGAATCACCATAGATGTTGTAGTGGATAATTCCGTCTCGATACGTGATTCGGTTAATGAAGTCGTAAAAACCATCCTTGAAGGGTGTATCCTAGCAGTTATTATTGTATTCCTTTTTTTAGGAGAATGGGAAAGTACCTTGATCAGTGGAATTTCACTGCCCACATCGATTGTTACAACCTTTATCGCCATGAAGGTCATGAATTTTTCGCTTAACACCATGTCACTGATGGCCCTGTCGCTAGCGGTCGGCTTGTTGATTGACGATGCCATCGTGGTGATCGAGAATGTTGTCCGGCACCTACATATGGGAAAGCCGCCCTTGCAGGCAGCCCGAGAGGGTACAGCAGAGATAGGGTTAGCGGTAATGGCAACAACCTTTTCAGTGGTCGCAGTTTTTGTGCCTATCGCCATGGTGACAGGGATTATCGGAAAGTTTTTTATTGAATTTGGTCTCACCGTAGCCTTTAGCATGCTGGTTTCATTATTTGTATCCTTAACCCTAGTGCCCATGATGTCTTCTCGATTGTTAAAGGCGGAGCGAAAGGCAACGAAAACCTTTGTAGGTCATTTTTTAAACTGGTTTAATGATAAATTCGATTTGTTGGGAACAAGCTATTCTAAAGTTTTAAAGGTTGTTCTTAGTCACCGCTTTATAACCCTAATCTTTACGGTGGCAATTTTTGTCGCGAGTGTTCGTTTGGTTCCTTTGTTGGGTTTTAGCTTTATTCCAGCCACAGACACAGGGAGTATCAATATAAGCGCCAGTACAGATTCTGGTTTGACGCTGCAGGCGGGAGGGGAAAAAGCCAAAGAAATTGAAAACAGGCTAAAGAGTTATCCTGAAATCACGCATGTTTATACTACGGTGGGTTCGGACAGCATTTCAATTTATGTGGAATTGACCGAGAAGCAAGAGCGAGCAAAATCGTCGAAACAGATCGCTTCAGAAATTAGGGAGAATTTAAAAGGAATCTCTGGACTTGAACTAGCAGTGGCTGCAAGTTCGTTAGGACCCGTCGAAGGTAAGGATGTCTCCTTCGTGATCATGGGGACCGATCAGGAGGCGATGCAGGCTTTTGCTCTGAAAGCTAAGCGGACACTCAGTCAGGATCCTCATGCCAAAGATGTAGCGCTAAATCTCAAAACTGGCGAAACGGAAACGAGATTAGAGGTGGATAGAGATAAGGTTACTGATCTTGGCGTTAATACTTCACTTGCGGCAGAGACGATACGGGCGCTTTTCGACGGAATCGATGCAGGAAAATTTGAGTATGCCGGTGAACGATATAACGTAAGGGTATCCTTGAAAGATGATCAGCGCACAAATTTGGATGATCTGGACGGTATTTTTGTCAACGGTTCAAAGGATCAAATGATACCCCTTGGCAATGTTACCAAAAAAGTCCTTTCCACGTCGCTTTCCTCAATTCACAGATATGATAGGCTTCGGCAGATTGAGCTTACGGCAAATGTCGAAGGAATAGCCTCGGGAGATTTTTTAAACAAGTATACGAGCAAACTACAGAATGAACTGGATATTCCTAAGGGAGTTATTGTAAAGGTCGGGGGCATGAACGAGACTATGTCGGAAGGCTTCAGTAGTCTTGTCACCGCTCTTCTGATGGGTATACTTTTCATGTTCCTGGTTATGGCTATGCAGTTTGAAAGCTTTTTGGATCCCATTGCGATCATGTTTTCTCTGCCCTTGGCGCTGATCGGTGCAGTTCTGGGACTGTATATCGCAGGCAGTGAGCTCAGCATAATGTCCCTCATTGGAATCATTCTTCTGATGGGATTGGTAGCTAAAAACGGTATTCTGCTCATAGACTTTACAAAGCAGAAAATGAAGGAAGGACTTGGTGTGAAAGAGTCCTTGATAGAAGCTGGTGCCGTCCGATTAAGACCTATTCTCATGACGACTCTTGCCATGATCTTCGGTATGATTCCTGTTGCTACTGCAACAGGAGCCGGAACAGAGATGCGCGCGCCAATGGGGCATGCAGTCATCGGTGGGCTAATCACTTCAACGTTATTGACACTCTTTATTGTTCCGGTGGTCTATTCCCTGCTGGACGATATAAAGAAAAAGTTCCGTAGAAATACTAAAAAAACCGTATCGCCTAATTTTCCAGACGAAAAAAGAGATTTAACATTGAACCAAAGTTTATAACTAAATGATCCCCTTGTTTTTATTATCACAGAAAACATTTCTGTACTAGAACCTAGTAATCGCACTGCAATGATAAGCGGCGCGATAACGTCCTAAAGCTTCTGTGCATAAGTGGAAAAATGATATAACTGAAGAGAACTAACACATAAAAAGCGCTCCAAAGCGGAGCGCGCTTTTTATATTTTGACCAAGTGTTTAAGGCACAATATTTAGTTCTGTTGGAACTAACCGGTGTTCGGCATTTAAATTACCAACTGCGTCTTTTCCCCAAACGGAAATTTCCAATCCTGCTACGGCAATGGTAAATTCAAATTCGAAAATATCAAATTGGG
Source organism: Desulfosporosinus sp. (assembly GCA_035560775.1). Taxonomy (GTDB): domain Bacteria; phylum Bacillota; class Desulfitobacteriia; order Desulfitobacteriales; family Desulfitobacteriaceae; genus Desulfosporosinus. Next base: position 2,320 of record DATMYU010000060.1, on the reverse strand, counting down.
TAAAATAGTTGCGGGTAACTACAGCGCCTGGAGCTAAAGTTAATAACTCCAAAACGTATGGGGTTTTTGTTGCGCCACTTACAAAAAAACCATTTATTTGAACATCATTTGGTACAACACTATCATTTGTAAGCAACACATCAATTGTTGTACTCGGTCTGATTCCTGCAACCGGGGGATTATCTATTAAACCGGTAGTAAATACTAACGCCATATTATACTAACCTCCTTTATCTTTAGCTGATTTATTATATGGACAAGTGTTCTCGTGTGTTACTATGCGAAGCATTAAATAGGGAGAATTAAAGCCGTACATTTATTTCACCGACTCATTTTGATTCCCCCTAAAGTTGAGTTCCTAATACGTGTCATTCAGCACGTCCATTGGATGTTATTAGAAGATACATGATCGGATGATGCGGTGAATCGAGAGGGAATGTTGAAATAAGGAGGATATTCTTCTTTTTTGTCGAAGGAATTAATGAAAGACGGGAAGGGGATGAAAATATGGGCGCTAAAGGAAATTGTTCAGTAGAGTTTTATTTAGAGGATAAATTAATTTATGCTGGAGCTAGCACCGAACTTATAAAGACACAACCTGATTGGAATAGAAAGCTGGGCATAGGTGACAGGATTACTGTCAATGGTGTGCAAAGAAGAATAATAAAACAGGAATTTATTTTTAATGGTTCTCAGGAGAAAAAGACGATACTAAAAGTTAAAGTCAAATAGCCAAGAGCCTTCGGGCTCTTTTCTTTTGGGTAAAACCTCTCAGAGGTGGTGACCTGTAGCAATGGACTGGATCAACTACAACAAGAATAAGAATCCTCGGAAATATTATTAAGCAATTTGGCCATGAAGCAAGGTAAAAATATTCTACTGTAAAAAGCAGAAAACAGCGTGACCTTCAATAGAGACCTGGAAATGGAACTTACCTCACATTATCGCTCCTTATGAATACAATATTATAGGCGTACAAGCCTTGATGGTTCATAAAGGATGTGGCAATTTGTGGCTATTGATCTCGGATTGTTGATTGTGTTGGTCTATTCTGTCGTAGAGTCACTTGAAAAGTTTGGCCTAGATCGTAAGTTAGCGCATTTAATAGCTATTCCATTAGGAATCCTTAGCAGTTTCGCCTTACTACAGTGCGTATCAATAAGGGAGTATTTAGTGAATGGGATAATTATCGGAATAGGAGCAGTTGGAACCTGCGACACTGCCTGCAATATTGCGGAGAAAGTTAAGAAAAATATCAAGTGATTTTGATGAGGAAGGCACCGTGGATGCAATTTTGATGTACAGTGATGAAAACTATTGGGCGGCCAAAGATGTGAGCGCTAAGAACGGTGGTATTACGATGTTTGCGCGACAAGGAACCGCACGGACTACTCCGGCAGACGCTATAAAGGTTAAGCATCTGGAAGGGAGAGCTTAATTGCTCTCTCTTCGTAACCGCAATTTCCACCATCATTACCAAATACCCTTTTGTTACTCTACCAGCGTATAATAAACCGAATTCCTGGAATAATATCCTACGTAGTCTCCATGAACAAGGCTCCCATCTTAGACCGAGAGGTAGAGGCCTTGTTCATGGAATCGGATGAGTTGTGCATGATAATCACGATTTAGGGTATGAGAATCCTAGTCTTCAATATTTTCCTCCTTTACTTTCGCTCTCGTCTGATAAGGTGGGAGCCTTTTTGTTATCGATGGCGTTTTTGAAGTTTAATCTGATAATGGTATAATTGAGATGTAAAAATAAATACTGGAGGTCTAAAATGTTCAGTCAAAAATCAGGTTTATCAAAATTGATCTGGCCCATTCTCATGATTCTTCTTTTATTAATCGCGGGCTGTGGAAGCAAAGCAAGCAATCCCAAACCAGCCAATCCCAAACCTGACGATTCAGTTGTAACAAAAGCAGGGGTAGTTACCTATGAAAACTACCTGAAGATTAAGTTCGATTCGACTTATAATGATGTAAAAAGTATTCTTGGCGAAGGAACGAAAAAGGTAATCAATTCTGACGCCGACAGTTATAAGTGGAATGATCAGGGTAAAATTATTACTATCCAAACGCATAAGGGAAAAGTCATATTTAAGTCTCAAGCCAAGCTTGGAAAAGCAACCACAGCCAATCTTACAGAAGATCAATTCAATAAAATCACAACAGGTATGACTTTTGATCAGGTGGTCTCAATCCTTGGACCTGATTATGAGGAAGTCAACTCTAAAAAGTCTGGTAAGGTTATCACAAGATTTATTGCCTGGACAATGCCTAATTCTAAGAACATTAAAATTAGGTTTGAGGATGAGAA
>DATMYU010000059.1:0-20102 GCA_035560775.1 Desulfosporosinus sp. | reverse complement strand
GATATGGTATACTGTCTTTGTATACCCTTAAGGGGTATGGCACAGCCGAGATTTTAAGAGGAGTGAAAATCATGTATGATGTCATTATTGTCGGTGCGGGTCCTGCCGGCCTAACAGCTGGGATATACGCTGCACGCGGAGGACTTAAAACCGCCATTCTGGAATTAGCTATGCCAGGAGGACAAGCTGCTTCAACTGAGTTGATCGAAAACTATCCTGGATTCCCTGATGGAGTCAACGGATATGAACTCATGAATTCATTTCATAAGCAAGCCCTGACGTTTGGTGTCGAGTTTATTTTCGAGGAAGTTCAGAAATTTGACCTTGCTGATCACGTCAAAAAGATTCAAACACACAATGAAGTTTATGAAGCACGTTCCATAATTATTGCCGCAGGTTCCAAACCTCGATTACTAGGTGTACCCGGCGAGGATGTTTTTCATGGTCGTGGAGTATCCTATTGTGCAACATGTGATGGCGCCTTCTTTAAAGGGAAAAAAGTTGTCGTTGTCGGTGGGGGAGAAGCAGCCATTGAAGAAGGCGCCTATCTAACTAAGTTTGCAGAAGAAGTCATTATCGTACACCGGCGAGCGGGCTTCCGTGCTTCTCAAATTGTCATGGACAGAGCAAAAGCCAATCCTAAAATTCGTTTTGAACTCCATGCTTTGGTCGAGGAAATTTTCGGCTCTGACAAAGTAGAGGGCGTACGCATTCGCGATGTACTCAATGGAGGTATTCGAGAAATCCCTGCAGATGGTGTTTTCATCTATGTTGGAACAAATCCTAACACTCAATTTCTTCACGGCGAAGTCACTACAGACGACCAAGGGTATATTCTAACTGACAACCGCCTACAAACCAATATTAAAGGGGTATATGGCGCAGGGGATATTCGAAACACTCCATTGCGCCAAGTGGCCACTGCCGTTGGTGATGGCGCATTGGCTGCGGTCGAAGTGGAAAAGTTTCTTTCGGAAGAAGCATAATTCCCGGGTACAAGCAATAGGAGTGTACCTCTTATAATTGAGTCATAGCACAACATTTAAATTTAAGGGGATGCCGTAAAGGTGTCCCTTTTTTGCGTATCAGACCCCCATACTGGCACTGAAGCGAGGCGCAGCCGAGGTTTTTCTTATACCTTTACAGAAAGTATAAGTTTTGGGCGGCATAATTCGGGCGGTCGCCAGCGCTTGCCAAGTTTTCTTTATACCCATACAGAATGTATATATTTCAGATAGCATAATTCGGGTGGTATAAGTGCAACTAAGGCGACCGCCAGCGCCTGCGGCTAACAAGAAGGATAACACGTGCGAAGACAGTGTCTTCGGGCGCTAGCCAAGTTTTCTTTACGCTATAAAGCGTACAGTATAAATCAACGGATTTAAAGGGAAAATTAATATCAGCAAGTTATCAAGTTATATAGGAGGAGGGAATCTTTGTGCACTTCGTGGTCTGCCTAAAGCAAGTCCCGGATACATCCGAAGTTCGAATCGATCCAATTACCAACACCCTTATGCGTGAAGGCGTACCAGCGATTATAAATCCATATGATGCCCATGGCGTGGAAGAAGCAATTCGCCTAAAAGAAAAAGTTGGGGGGAAAGTAACCATCGTTTGTATGGGACCTCCGCAAGCCAAAGAAGCGCTGAAGAAAGCCATGTCATTTGGGGCTGATCGAGCAGTTCTCCTGAGTGACCGTGCTTTTGGTGGTTCAGACTCCTTAGCGACTGCTTATATTCTCTCATCTGCACTTCAAAAGATACATAAAGCCGAGCCGATTGACCTCGTCTTTACTGGGAAGGAAGCAATTGACGGGGATACCGCCCAAACGGGTCCTGGCATTGCCCAGCGCCTCGGATTTCCTCAATTAACGTTCACGATTAAAGTTAGAGAGCTCACCGACACGACTGTAACGGTTGAACGCAAGACTGAGAGCGGTCGTCAGGTTGTACAGGCTCAGCTTCCCGCCTTGCTCACGGTGGAAAAAGAGCTTAATGATTTGAGTTACGCAACGCTCCCCAATATGATGAAAGCAGCTGTGTATGAACCAGAAATGTGGGATTTTAATTCACTGCCGTTTGATATTACGCAAATGGGACTTAAAGGGTCGCCAACCAGTGTCTCAAGGATTTTCGCACCACCAGGCCGCATAGGAGGAGAAATAATGGACGGAATGAAAGACCCTGCCGCAACTGCCGCATCCGTCGTACAAAAAATCTTCCAGCAAAATATTATTATGTTCAAGCCTGAAGCGAAGGGAGGAAAACTCTAATGCCCCTCCTTATAGAAAAAATGAAATGTATCGGTTGTGGAGCCTGTGTTCTACAATGCCCCTACGAAGCCCTTGACCTCATCGATGGACTTGCGGTGGTCGATCCGAAGAAATGTACCGACAGTGGAAAATGCGTAAGTATTTGCCCAACCAATGCACTTTCCTTAACAAATCAACCTGCTAAACCTAAAGAAGAACGTGATCCTGCATCCGGCTCAAAATTTCATTTCAAAGACCCTCTTCCCGAATCCATTAAAGACTACGCTGCAGGCAACGAGAATAAATCGATTCATGCAAAAGTAACTCCGGCCGCTGGTGAAGATGTCTGGAGCGGAGTTTGGGTTATTATTGAATATATCAACGGGAAGGTCGCTCCGGTTTCCTGGGAATTACTAGGAAAAGGTCGCGAACTTGCCGATGGATTAGGGTGCAGGCTCTGTGGAGTGATCATAGGACATCAAGTTGAAAATGTTATTCCGGAAACATTTGCCTATGGAGCAGAGAGAGTCTATGTCATCGATCACCCCGTACTCAAAGACTACCGCACAGAACCTTATGCTAGAGCAATTACTGATTTAGTGAGAAAATATCAACCGGAAATTATGTTAATGGGCGCTACTTCAATGGGACGAGATGTTTTTCCTGCCGTGGCAACTAAAGTGGAAACTGGTTTGACCGCTGACTGTACGGTGCTGGGCATAGACCCGAAGACGAAACTTTTACTGCAAACCCGTCCTGCTTTTGGTGGAAACATTATGGCGACAATTCTTTGTCGTACCAGTCGACCGCAAATGGCGACCGTTCGGCCAAGAGTCATGGAAATGCCTGAGCGTGTTGAGGGACGTGTTGGCGAACTTATTCGTGAGGAATTCAGTTTTAGCGAAAGTGATTTTCGTACGAAAGTACTCGAGTTCATTACAGCTGATGCTCAGCACGCTTTTTTGGACAAAGCTGAAATTATTGTTTCCGTTGGCCTAGGCATTGGCGCAGAAAGAAACATGGCTCTTGCCAAAGAGTTAGCGGAGGTCTTAGGAGCGACTCTTGCAGGATCGCGTGGTGCTGTAGAGTCAGGCTGGATAACTCATGATCAGCAAGTCGGTCAATCCGGGGTAACGGTTCGCCCTAAAGTATATATCGCCATTGGAATTTCCGGTGCGATTCAGCATTTAGTAGGGATGGAAACCTCAGACTTTATTATGGCCATTAACAATGATGCGGAGGCTCCAATCTTGAAGGTTGCAAATTATGGTATTATTGGAGATCTTTTTGAAATCGTACCTGCCTTGACTGCAGAGTTTAAGAAACGCCTTCAACACGGCGTGGTAAATTAAGGAGGGGCAACATGGAAAACTTTGATGTAATTGTCATCGGCGGCGGCCCGGCTGGATTGTCTGCCGCGATTAGTGCTGCCCAGGCTGGCATGAAAACTGTTGTAATTGAACGCGGGGATTATCCCGGTACTAAGAACGTCATGGGTGGCATCCTATATACAAAAGCTACTGACATGGTTGTGCCGGAGTTTTGGAAAGAAGCACCATTAGAGCGCCCAATCATTGAACAACGTCTTGCGATGTTAAACGGCGATGAGTCGATCATGGCCGCCTATCGAGATCCTGCTTGGGCAAGCGAGCCCTATAATGCGCATTCGATTTTACGAGTTAAGTTTGACCGTTGGTTAGCTCTTCAAGCTGAAAAAGCTGGTGTAATGATCATTACTGAGACTTTAGTAGTAGATCTACTATATATCGGCGAGAATGTCGTAGGGGTTCGTACAGGGCGCGCAGAAGGGGATTTAGAAGCAAAGGTTGTCATACTAGCGGAAGGGGTAAATAACTTCTTGGCGGTTAAAGCAGGCCTTGCTAAACCTCTAATGCCAGAATCAGTTGCGGTTACTGTAAAAGAAATAATTTCCTTACCTAAAGAAACGATAGAAGACCGTTTCTGTCTTGAGGAAGGACAGGGGGCAACGATCGAACTATATGGGGATTCCACTGCTGGCATGATGGGTGTTGGTTTTATCTATACGAATAAAGACTCAATTTCTATTGGAGTTGGAGCAATTCTAGCACCTCTAATTCGTGATCGCTGGACGCCCAATGATCTCCTAGAGTATTTGAAAGCCAAGCCTTATGTAAGACGTCTTCTTCAAGGTGGAGAAACTAAGGAATATTTATCTCATCTAATACCAGAAGGTGGCTATACTCAAGTACCGAAACTTCATCGTCAAGGGCTACTTGTTGTTGGGGATACGGCAATGCTCATGAATTCCTTGAACAGAGAGGGTTCAAATCTGGCCATGATATCGGGTAAAATCGCCGGTGAAGTCGCAGCTGAATCCATTAAGGCTGGTGATGTCAGTGACCAAGCCATGATGGTTTACGAAACACGTTTGCGGGATTCCTTCGTGCTTAAAGACCTTTATCATTATCGTCATATGGGTAAGTTCTTTGAAAATAACCCACACCTTTTAAGAGCCTATCCGAAAATATTTTCTGAAGCAGTAAAGCTGTATTTAACAGCGGATGGAACGCCAAAAAAGCAGCGTCAAAAAGAAATTATGCAGATGATTTTCGACAATCGTTCTCTAAGCGGTTTGACGAAGGATATCTATGGGGCATGGAGGGCCTTGTTATGAAATTAGATGATAAACTTTTTTTAGTACGATTTAATACTGACAAATTAAGCCACATTAAAATAACTGATCCTGATGTATGTTTAAAAGAGTGTCAAGATAAACCTTGCACGCGTTTTTGTCCGGCCCATGTTTATGATTGGGATGAAGAAGAAAAGCGAATAGCTGTCGGATATGAAGGGTGCCTCGAGTGTGGAACATGCCTTATAGGCTGTCCATATGGTAATATTGACTGGAAGTATCCCCGCGGTGGATTTGGGGTTTCATGGAAAAATGGCTAAAGTTCTTTTGACAGTTATTTATACAATAGGTAGAATAGAGAGAAAGGTAGGGATCAAACGAAAACAGAGGAGATAATATGTTCGAACAAATTATGAATAACCTTACTCAATCTGGCTGGACGCTCGTTAGGTTGGAGGGAAACTGGGTTTGTGCTACACATGGAACACTAAAGCGTGGGCTTCTATTCGGTAATTTCAGTGAACTGCCACAAGAATTTAAGTCGTTGCTTCGCAATTATACTGACCTTTCACAGTGGGACGCTATTGTCTTTTGTCCCGCAGGAATTGATTCTTCACTGCTGAAGCAGCACCGTTTCCCTAATATCCAGCTTTGGTACTTTGATACACAGCAGGGTAACCTATTTCCGTTTCCTCCAACCAAAGATCAAGGGATTCCCCATTGGTTAAGGCAGATCGCCAGCGGAAAGTCTGTTTCCCTGGAGGGCGATGTAGGTGAGGAACAGACTTTTATCCCGTTTCTCACCTACATTCTTTTAGGAATGAACCTGATTGTCTTCCTGCTTATGACTCTGGCAGGTGGATCGACCGATCAACGCGTCCTTGTCGCTTTTGGAGCTAAAGTTAACACCTTGATTCAGGCCGGTGAAGTCTGGCGTCTCTTAACAAGTACTTTTATTCATATCGGCATCATGCACCTCGTCTTTAATCTTTATGCATTATGGGCGTTAGGTCCTTTAACAGAAGAGAGTTTCGGGCATCGACGATTTTTTGTGATCTATATTTTCAGCGGACTCGGAGGGTCAATAGCAAGTTTCTTATTTACCACAGCCCTTTCTGCAGGGGCTTCAGGGGCAATTTTTGGGCTTTTAGGAGCCTTACTGTATGATAGCTTTAAACGACCCAACCTATGGAAATCCGGCTTGGGAATAAATCTAATTATTGTTATTTTGGTAAATTTCGGATTTGGCTTGACCCAACCGGGAATTGATAATTTTGCACATCTGGGGGGCCTTTTGACAGGGACAGTAATTAGTGTATATTTTTCACAAAGAGTATTAGAAAAGACTACTTAGCAATAACTGTTGTTTTCAGATAGCCATATAGCTTTCTTTGTTGATTCGAATTTTTTTTCCCTTTAAGGACAAACTATAATCAAGAGCTCGCATTTTCTTAGCAAGGTGGTGTTGAAAGATGCCATCGTTAGTTAAGAAAACGTCAGCTCTTATATGATTTTTCCATCCATTATCTTTTCTGCATTTATATTGTTCCTGTATGGATCACAGGAGTGAAGCATGCCAAGGAATACCTTATACCAATCAGAAAGTATAAGTTTTGAGTGGCATAATTCGGGTGGTATAAGCGCAACTAGGTGACCGCCGGCGCCTGCGGCTGACAGAATGACTAATACGTGCGAAGACAGTGTCTTCGGGCGCCAGCCAAGTTTTCTTTGTAAACACAGGCTAGGAGTGAATGCCAAGCGGTGGTTAGTTGATTTTAGAGGAGGAGCATCATGAGCGTAGTCGTAACAGAACAGCTGAAGGTCATCCTGGACGGGGAAACACTCACCTTAGACCAGGTTGTCGCGGTGGTGCGATACGGTGCCAAGGTAGACTTGAACTCAGCAGCTAAGGAAAAAGTCCTGAGATCGAGAAAATATGTAGAACAGTTAATTGAAGAAAATCAATTAGTCTATGGAATTACGACTGGTTTTGGAATGTTCAGTGATGTGGTAATATCTAAAGAAGATGCTAGAAAACTACAGCGCAACCTCATTATGAGTCATTCGACTTGTGTTGGCGAACCTTTGCCAGCAGAAGTAGTGAGGGCAATTTTGCTTCTGCGAGCTAACGCCTTAGCAAAAGGATTTTCCGGCATACGGCTGTCGACGTTGGAAACGTTGATTGAGGTACTTAATTCGGAGATTGTCCCAGTCATACCGGAGAAAGGGTCACTTGGGGCAAGTGGGGATTTGGCGCCCTTATCTCATATGGTGTTAGTCTTGCTCGGCGAAGGGGAAGCCTTTTATCAAGGGCGTCGAATGAGCGGACAAGAGGCTTTAGCCCAGGCGGAGATAGCGCCTGTAGTTTTGGAAGGAAAAGAGGGTTTAGCCCTAATTAATGGAACTCAAGTTATGACGGCGATTGCAGCTTTAGCGGTTTGGGATGCAGAGGTGTTAGTGGAGACCGCTAATATTACAGCCGCTTTGTCCTTTGAGGCTCTCGAGGGGATTTTGGATGCTTTTGATCCGAAAATTCATGCCGTACGCCCTCATGTAGGTCAAATCAATGTGGCAAAACAAATACGATTGCTTACGGAGGGGAGTACATTTGTGGCAGGCGACCAAAGCTCTAGAGTTCAGGATGCTTACTCCCTGCGTTGCGTTGCCCAAGTGCATGGTCCTTCAGGGGATGCGGTGGCGTATGTGAAGAAAGCCGTGGAAGTCGAGATGAATTCGGCAACCGATAACCCCTTAATCTTCCCAGAAGAAAAGCAAGTCCTCTCAGGTGGTAATTTTCATGGACAACCCATTGCTTTAGCGATGGATTTTCTAGGGATTGCTGTAGCAGAACTGGCCAATATTGCTGAGCGGCGTATAGAGCGTTTGGTGAATCCATTCTTGAGTAAGCTGCCAGCGTTTTTAACCCCAAATGGGGGGCTGAATTCAGGATTTATGATTGTGCAGTATTCCGCTGCTTCACTGGTTTCTGAAAACAAGATTTTGGCTCATCCGGCTAGTGTGGATTCGATCCCTTCCTCCGCTAATCAAGAGGACCATGTGAGCATGGGAACGATTGGAGCCCGTAAGGCTCGAAGTATCATTGAAAATACAGCCCACGTCTTGGCGATGGAATTATTGTCAGCCTGTCAAGCTGTCGATTTAAGAATAGGCCAAGAGGAGCGTAAGCTTGGGAAGGGAAGCGAAGGCGCTTATCTATTAGTCCGCTCAAAAGTAGGTACCCTCGAAGAAGATCGTGTTATGTATCCGGACATTCAGGTTGCTAAAGAGTTAATTTCCTCAGGAAAACTCGTTAAGACGGTTCGGCGTAAACTTCAAACAAAGGAGTGAGTTGTAATGATCAGTAATTATGACATCTCGCAAGCCATGACGATAAAACTAGAAGCCCAATTGCCGGAAATGCCGGTCTTTGAAGAAGGGATCAGAAGGGCTTCGGATAGAGGCTTTAGCCTATCATCAGCTCAAACGAAGATTGCGTTAAAAAACGCCCTCCGCTATGTGCCGGTGGAGCTCCATGAAAAATTAGCCCCGGAATTTTTGCAGGAATTGCGCACCAAAGGCAGGATTTATGCCTATCGTTTCCGTCCGGTTGGACGTTTGTATGGAAAGCCAATTTCTGAGTATAAGGGCAACTGCCTAGAAGGCAAGGCTTTCCAAGTTATGATCGATAACAACCTGGATTTTGAAGTAGCCCTTTATCCCTATGAACTTGTAACTTACGGTGAAACGGGATGTGTCTGTCAAAATTGGCTGCAGTATCGTTTAATCAAAAAATATCTGGAAGTGATGACAGATCATCAGACCTTAGTCATGGAATCTGGCCACCCGCTTGGCTTATTCCCATCTCGGCCGGAAGCACCAAGGGTGATCATAACAAACGCCTTAATGGTTGGTATGTTTGACAATCAGCGCGATTGGGAAGTTGCTGAGCAAATGGGTGTGGCCAACTATGGACAAATGACGGCTGGCGGTTGGATGTATATTGGACCGCAAGGAATTGTGCATGGAACCTATAATACCTTGCTAAATGCTGGGCGATTAAGGTTGGGAATCCCCAATGATGGGGATTTAAGAGGACACTTATTTATCTCTTCTGGCCTTGGGGGTATGAGCGGAGCTCAGCCGAAATCCGTGGAAATAGCTCACGGCGTTGGGATTATTGCTGAGGTTGATGAATCAAGAATAAAAACTCGTTATGAACAGGGTTGGATCAGTATTGTATCTGCGGATCTTGATGAGGTCTTTCGCATTGCTGCTGAGTATGTGCAGAAGCAAGAACCGATGTCTATCGCTTATCTGGGGAATGTTGTGGACTTATTGGAGTATGCAGTTAATAATAAGGTTAGAGTGGATTTGCTTTCTGATCAGACCTCCTGTCATGTTGCCTATGAAGGAGGTTACTGCCCGCAGGGCGTTTCGTATGAAGAGCGGACTAAGTTACTCGGCACGGATCGGGCTGAATTTAACAAGCTCGTCGATGAGAGTTTATTGCGCCACTATGAGTTGATCAGGGTGTTGGTACAACGGGGCACCTATTTCTTTGACTATGGGAATTCCTTCCTGAAGGCGATTTATGATGCCGGTGTCCAAGAGATATCTAAAAATGGTGTGGATGAAAAAGATGGCTTTATTTTCCCATCCTATGTTGAAGATATTATGGGACCGGAGCTCTTCGATTATGGGTATGGGCCCTTTCGCTGGGTTTGTCTCAGCGGCAAAAAGGAAGATTTGCATAAAACTGACCAGGCGGCGATGTCTTGTATCGATCCGAATCGCCGGGGTCAAGATCGGGACAACTATCTTTGGATTAAGGATGCCGAGAAAAATAAACTTGTTGTCGGTACGCAGGCTAGGATACTTTATCAAGATGCCGAAGGCCGGATTAAGATAGCACTTAAATTCAATGACCTGATTCGTAATGGAGAGATTGGTCCGGTCATGCTGGGACGGGACCATCACGACGTGAGCGGAACGGATTCCCCGTTTAGAGAAACAGCAAATATTAAAGACGGTAGTAATGTCATGGCTGATATGGCTGTTCAAAGCTTTGCCGGAGATGCAGCCCGAGGGATGAGCCTCGTCTCACTGCACAATGGTGGAGGCGTCGGCATTGGCAAAGCTATCAATGGTGGTTTTGGTTTGGTGCTTGATGGGAGCGAACGGGTGGATAATATTATTAAATCAGCTCTTTTGTGGGATGTGATGGGTGGAGTAGCTCGACGGTCTTGGGCTAGAAATGAACATTCCATTTCAACAAGCATCGAGTTTAACGAACGTTATAAAGGTTCCGGACACATTACGGTTCCTTTTATTCCAAGTGAAAAATTGATCGATGAATTGGTTGGAGACTAAAAGGAAGGGATGCAAGTGGGGACGGTTCTTGCTTGCATCCTTTAACTGCATGGGAAAACTCAGCCTGTTATTGAAGTTGCAAGTTGGGTTTCGAGTTGGGTTCTGAGACGTGTTTGTGTGGAAGAGGGGCGGTAGTTTACTTGAAAGAGAAGGGAGTAGGCGAATTGAACTTAAGGGATCAGAGTTTAAGAGAATTTGCGCAAGATGTGGCATCTTCTTCGCCCGCACCGGGCGGTGGAAGTGTGGCGGCCTATGCTGGGGCTCAAGGATATGCTCTTATGGCCATGGCTTGTCGTTTGACGATCGGGCGGGAAAAATTTTCCGATGTCCAAGATCACATGAAGTCATTAATGGAAATTGCAGTTGCAAAGCAAGAATTATTATTGACACTTGTCGATGAGGATACGCATGGCTTCAAAGCAGTGATGGAGGCCTTAAGTCTTCCTAAGAAGAGCGAGGGTGAAAAAAGGCTGCGTCGTGAGGCCTTGGAACAGGCAACGGTACAGGCAGCTGAGATTCCTTTGCAAACAGCGAAGGAGTGCTTGGCAGGATTGAGGGAGATGCCTGAGTTGTTAAACAAAGGAAATCCCAATGCTTTAAGTGATATGGGAGTTGCGGCCCTTATGTTTAAGGCTGGGTTAGAGGGAGCCCTCTATAATGTTCAGATTAATGCTTTAGGGTTAAAGTCCCTTCAAATGAAAGAGATTTTAACGGCGCAGTGCCTTGCTCTACGGGGAGAAGGAAACCGGTTATTTGAGGAATGCCAGGGTAGCATACTGCTGCGGCTTGGGGGGATATAATTGTGGTAAAAATAGTGGAATGTATTCCTAACATTAGCGAGGGTAGGAGACTTGATGTTGTCGAAGAAATCCTTGCTGAGGTGAGACAGGTACCGGGTGTAACCTTACTGGATTACTCTAGTAATGCGGATCACAATCGGACGGTCATCAGTATGATCGGTGAGCCGGAGAATGTACTCGAGGCTGTCTGGAAGCTGATAAGTAAGGCGAGCGAAAAGATTGATCTTGATCAACATCAAGGGGAACATCCTCGCATGGGGGCTACGGATGTGGTTCCCTTCGTTCCTATACGGGGCATGGTGATGGAGGAATGTGTCAATCTGGCCAAAACCTTAGGTGAACGCGTTGGACGGGAACTATTAATTCCAGTTTATTTATATGAGAAGGCCGCGACTCGGGCTGAACGATGCAACTTGGCGGATGTGCGCAGAGGACAATATGAAGGGTTGAAAGAGAGTATTAAGACGACTGAGCGAACTCCGGATTTTGGACCAAGTGTTTTGGGGAAGGCTGGAGCAATTGCCATTGGAGCTCGTCCACCCCTCGTGGCCTTTAATGTGAACCTTGGGACAACCAATATAGAAATTGGCAAGGCAATTGCCAAAGGGATACGTGGAAGTTCAGGAGGATTTGTCAACATAAAGGCCTTGGGAATTGATCTTTCTGAGTGCGGACTTGTACAGATTTCTATGAATCTGGTGGATACCCAAGAAACGCCGCTGTATCGGGCCATGGAATTTATTAAAACTGAAGCAGCTCATTTTGGTGTGCCAATTGTGGGCAGTGAAATTGTGGGCCTTGTTCCGCTGGAGCCTATGCTGGATGTGGCAACCTACTATTTAGGCTTGCGTGATTTCTCAAATGAGCAGATTTTGGAGAAGCGGGTGTTTGGATTTTAAGACGTCTTGATGCGAGTTGAGATGCTGCGACGTGGGGCTGAAAATGGGCGAGAGAAGAAGTGTTAGGTCAAGAATTTTGCATCTTAGGAGATGGTTTTGTGCAATATGCGGATCTTTTGATTCATTCTGCTGATATGATGGCTACTATGAAGGGCCACTCTGGATGTCCGGCTCGTGGTGAAGGTATGTCCGAGATCGGCTTGATTCATGATGGTGCCGTTGCTATTGCGGCGGGTATAATTGTAGCGGTAGGTACAACGGAAGAAGTTCTGGCTGCTGGTTGGGTAGGGCCGGAAACTAGGCGAATAAGTGCCCGAGATAAGGTTGTTACGCCGGGATTTGTCGATCCTCACACACACGTGATTTACGCTGGTTCGCGCGAAAATGAATTGTCCTTGAAACTTAAGGGCGTTCCCTATCTAGAGATACTCAAACAGGGCGGAGGAATTCTGGCCACGGTTCGGAGTACGAAGCAGGCGACGGATGAAGAGATTAAGGCGCAAACCACTCGACGCCTTCAGACAATGCTAAGTTTAGGAACGACAACGGCTGAGGTAAAGAGCGGTTATGGATTAATGTTAGATGAAGAAATGAGGGCTTTACGTCTCATTAAGGAATTAGATAGTGAACAAGCAATTGATCTGGTACCGACGTTTATGGGAGCCCATGCGGTTCCACCGGGATATAATGAAGAAGAGTTTACAAATTATATTATGGACGATGTATTGCCCCAAATTGCTGCTCAAGGTCTTGCGGAGTTTTGTGATGTCTTTTGTGAGCCTGGGGTTTTCAGTATTAACTCAAGTGAGAGGATTCTGGCCAAAGCTAAACAACTACACTTCAAGTTGAAGATCCATGCCGATGAATTAGCCGCAGCAGGAGGAGCAGAATTAGCGGCAAAACTAAGCGTAACCAGTGCCGAGCATCTTCTCCAAGTCTCGGATGCGGGGATAGCAGCTCTGGCTCAACAAGGAGTCATAGCGGTACTCTTACCGGCAACTTCGTTTAACCTTGCTAAGAATACGTATGCTCGAGCAAGGGAAATGATTAGGGCAGGTGTACCCGTAGCTTTGGCAACCGATTCTAATCCGGGGTCTTCCCCAACAGAATCCATGCCCTTTGTCTTAACCCTTGCTTGTCTCTACCTCCGTCTCACCCCAGAAGAAGCATTCACAGCAGCAACCATTAATGCGGCACATGCCCTTGGCAGGGCTGATCAGGTGGGTAGTTTGGAAGTCGGGAAACAGGGCGATGTTCTCATCCTGGACATTCCTAATCTAAATTATTTACCGTATCATTTTGGTAGTAACCCGGTGGGGACAGTGATTAAGCGGGGAATCGTAGTTTGGAATGCTTGAGAAGAGAGGAGAAGCAATGCCTTGCAGTGTGACGGAGCACTGTTGAATAGCTTGTAAAGAGTGTAATCTTAAGTAAGGGGGTGAAGATATTGAGCAAGGAGCTGAAATATGTTGGGCAAACGTTACCAATTCATGACGCACCTCAAAAGGTGAGAGGGGAATTGGTTTATTTAAGTGATATGAGGCTGCCTAAAATGTTGTATGCCAAGTTGCTTTTAAGTCCGATAGCACATGGGCAAATTATTAAACTAGATACAAGCAGCGCAGAAGCACTTCCGGGTGTTATAAGAGTATTTACTTATTTGAATACACCCAACAAAACCTACAGTCGCTATAGAATAATACCTGACCAGGAATCCTGTATAGAGGATGAGCGTCTTTTTACTGACAAGGCAAGGTTTATAGGGGATCGGATTGCGGCAGTAGTGGCAACGAGTCTCGAAACTGCCACGGAAGCTATCTCGCTTATCCGGGTGGATTATGAGGCACTGCCTGTGCTGGGCTCTCCTGAGGAAGCGTTGCAGGATGATCATACCAGAATCCATCCTGAGGGTAATTTAATCCATCAGTTCGACGTTGAACTGGGAGAGCAGGATTCGCTTCCTAATGATTGCCTGCTTGTGGAGACAGCGACGCGTACCCAAAAAGTGCATCACGCGGCGATAGAAACTCACGCCTGTCTAGCCGATTTCAATAGCTCTGGGAAACTCACTATATGGGCAGCTTGTCAAGGCGTTTTTGGCCTTAGAACCGTTGTAGCCGATTTGCTGGAATTAAATTATAACAATGTCAGAGTCGTTAAAATGCCTCTGGGAGGTTCTTTCGGCGGAAAACAGGAAGCAATCATTGAGCCGATTACCGCTTTTTTAGCCAAGGAAGTCAGACGTCCTGTCAAATTGATCTTAAATAGAAGAGAAAGCATTATTGCAACGACGACAAGACCTGCAACAAATACAACGATAAGAACAAATGTTACAATAGACGGAATGCTAAAAGATTGCCTTGTGGATACGGTTTTTGATGCTGGAGCCTATGCTACCAGTTCTGTCGACAATGCTCATGCAATGTCCAAAAAAATATCAAGATTATATCGAATTCCTTACTACAAACATCAGGGCCGGATTGTTTATACCAATACGCCGGTTGCCGGTGGAGCCAGAGGGTGGGGTGCCCCGGAAATACTCACGGCTATGGAAATACATATTGATGCAGTTGCCAAAAGATTGGGCATGGATCTGGTGGAATTTAGGCTCAAAAACCTTGTCCATCCGTATGACAAAGATAAAGCAACTCTTCTTTCCTTAGGAAATGCTCGCGTGATTGAGTGCTTAGAGAAAGGTGCTGCCGCATTTGGCTGGAGAGAAAGATACAATAAAGATTCAGATATGGGTAGGTATCGCCGGGGTGTAGGATTAGCCTGTGCAGCCCATAAAAATGGGATGTACGGTGGCTTTCCTGAACATAGTACAATGACCCTTAAAATGAATGAGGACGGCAGTTTTATTATGAATACTGGCCTCCATGATTTAGGCTGCGGAACAATTACTTCGATTAAACAGATTGTCGCTGAGGTATTAGATGTCAATCTTAGCTATATTACCGTCTTAGAAGCAGATACAGAATGCGGTCCTTATGATTTTGGTTCGTATGGGAGCAGAGTAACCTATATTTGCGGTGCGTGTGCCTATGAAGTAGCTGGGAGGATAAAAGAAAAACTATTGGAATGTGCGTCTCATATTTTGCGCAAGCCCAAACAGTATTTAGAGGTAGAAAACGGTGGAGTTTGGATTATTGGCAAGGAGCAGCAGAAGATAAGTTATCGTGAGATTGCGACAATGGCAAAAATTAAGGATAATACAGACATCGTTATTACGCACACCTATCACGGGACATCCAATCCAGGCGCCTATGCGGTGCACTTTGCTGAAGTTGAGGTTGACACTAAGTTAGGAACGGTTAGAATAACAGATTATCTGGCAGTTCATGATATCGGAAAAGCTATTAATCCGGGAATGGTTGAAGGTCAGATTCAAGGGGCCGTTCAAATGGGCATAGGCTACGCATTATGTGAAGAACTAAAGATAGGCAGTGAGGGAAGTATACTTAACAGCAGTTTCAAAGATTATCATGTTATTAATGCGCCAGATATGCCAAGGGTAAAAACGATCCTGATTGAACAGGGCGGGGATGAAGGACCCTATGGAGCAAAAAGTGTCGGTGAAATAGCCTTTGTTCCCGTTGCAGGGGCGGTAATCAATGCCGTAAATAATGCACTGGGGACAGTATTGTCAGATATGCCTCTCACACCGGAAAAAATAATAGCGTCATTGTAAAGTTGGTAGTCAGTTCAAATTTCGAATTTCGAATAGTAAGAGGTAATAACAATGCAAATTGAGTTCAATGTCAACGATCAAGAGTACAAAATGGAAATTTACCCAACCATGAGATTGGTGGATTTGTTGAGAGAGGAATTGGGGCTGACAGGAACAAAAGAAGGTTGTGGCGAGGGCGAATGCGGTTCCTGTACTGTGATCATGAGCGGTAAGGCGGTAAATTCATGTCTTGTTCTGGCACCTCAAATACGGGGTCAAAAAATCATTACAATTGAAGGTCTAGAAAAGAATGGACAAATGGACAGATTACAGGAATCATTCATAAATAACAGTGCAATTCAATGTGGCTACTGTACACCAGGAATGCTTATGTCTGCCAAAGCGCTCTTAATGGCAAACTCAAACCCATCTGAAGCAGAAATTAGAATTGCCATAGCCGGTAATCTTTGCAGATGCACTGGGTATAACAAAATAGTCAATGCGATCAAGGAGGCAGGCGAAGGAATTTAAGCGAAATTGTCAACTTTACTATTGCTTTAGCAAGAGAACAGCCGTAGCGCTTTTTATAAGTGCGCGGCTGTTCTCTTTTCCTACGTTAATTATCTCCAAACGACAAATTAAGTGGGCTAGGGTCTCTTAAACTTTAAACAAATAAATTTTTGAATTGCTCACCTATCAAGGCATCTTCCAATACACTATTAAAAAGCTGAGGTGCTAAGAGGGGGATGCCATTGAAACCTGTGGTGGAGGTACATAACGTCGGTATGAAATATCAATCCCTCAATGGAGAAATAATGGCCTTAGAAAATATCGATTTTTCGGTTAGGGATGGAGAGTTTGTAAGCATTGTCGGGCCGAGTGGCTGTGGCAAATCCACCCTGCTATCCATTATTTCAGGATTGCTTGCTGCTACCTCTGGGACTGTTTCGATTCTTGGGGAAAAGGTCACAGGGACTTCCTTGAAAATTGGCTACATGTTGCAAAAGGACCATCTGTTTGATTGGAGAACTATTTATCAAAATGTCATGCTTGGTCTTGAAATAAGAAAGGCTGTGACAGCTGAGGCGAAAGAGCATGCCATAAAACTTCTTAAAACGTATGGGCTCTACGAATTTAGAGATAAGTATCCCAACCAACTTTCGGGTGGGATGAGGCAAAGAGTGGCTCTCATACGGACCCTTGTGACCGATCCTCAAATTCTCCTTCTGGATGAAGCCTTTTCGGCCTTGGATTATCAAACTAGGCTCGTGGTCAATGATGATATCTATGCCATTATCAAAAAGGAGAACAAAACCGCAATTCTTGTCACCCATGACATTGCCGAGAGTATCAGTATGTCAGACAGGGTCGTCCTTTTATCGAAGCGTCCGGGAACGATTAAGAACATCTATGAAATCAAGCTAAGCTGCGAGAGTAGGACCCCCTTAGCTTCTCGCGAAACGCCAGAGTTTCGGTATTTTTTTCAAGAGATATGGAAGGGGCTGGATGTCCATGTCTAACTTGGAACAAGAAAATCTTCCTCACCTGGCCAAGATTACAGATATTTCTGAAGAACATAAAGCATATTTGCGACGAGTTAGGATAGAAAAACTATGGATTCGATTCATACAGTTACTTATTTTGGTCATAGCGTTAGCACTTTGGGAAATCTGTGCCAATGCTAAAATAGTTGACTCTTTTATCACCAGTCAGCCCTCTAGGATCATTAAGACTATTATTAGCTTATATGAAGAGGGAGTACTTTTTCAACACATCGGGATTACTTGCCTCGAGGCGGTCGTGGGCTTTGTCCTGGGAACACTTTTGGGAACGCTCATTGCCATTATCTTATGGTGGTCAAAATTTTTGTGTAAGGTTTTAGAACCATATTTAGTGGTCCTTAATAGTTTGCCTAAAATCGCACTTGGACCCGTGTTTATCGTTTGGATCGGAGCAGGTCCTACGGCAATCATTGTCATGACGTTGGCTATTTCTCTCATTGTTACGGTTTTAGAGGTTCTAAGTGGTTTTTTAGAAATAGACGAAGAAAAGATAAAGCTTGTTCAGACCTTTGGTGGCACAAAATTCCAAGTCCTTACGAAAGTGTTATTACCGGCATCAGCTCCGACTATTATCAACGCCCTGAAGATTAATGTAGGGTTGTCGTGGGTTGGGGTTATCGTGGGAGAGTTTTTAGTATCTAAAGCTGGATTGGGTTACCTCATTGTGTACGGAGGTCAAGTGTTTAAATTGGACCTCGTGATGACCAGTGTTATTATTCTGGGTATTGCAGCAACGGTGATGTATCAGGGGGTGGTCTACCTTGAAAAATTGTTTGTGAAAAACAAACTCTAATTTAAGACCAAAATGCCGATTTTAAAAACCAGTGATTTAGAAGGCACATATAATTGAAAAAGCGAGGAGGATTATTATGAAAAAGTCGTTTATGCTCGTACTTATGGTGCTATTCTTAGGAATCTCCCTAGTTCTATCAGGCTGTAGTAATCAGTCGGAGATTACAAAGGTTAAACTATCCGAGGTCACTCACTCCATTTTCTATGCACCGCAGTATGTAGCCCTAACTAAAGGGTTCTTTAACGAAGAAGGACTAGAAATTGAACTTTCGAATGGTCAAGGCGCTGACAAGGTCATGACTGGCGTGTTGTCTGGTCAAGTTGACATAGGGTTTGCCGGACCTGAAGCGAGCGTCTATGTCTATAACGAGGGCAAAGAAGATTATAGTGTCGTCTTTGCTCAACTCACTAACGGGGATGGAACGTTTCTAATGGGTAGAGAAGCTAATCCCAACTTTAAATGGAGTGATCTTAAAGGAAAGACTGTTATTGGTGGACGTAAGGGCGGAATGCCAGCCATTGTCCTCCAGTATGTATTAAGTAAAAACGGTTTGGTAGTAGGAAAAGATGTTTTCATAGATACCACAATGCAATTTGCAGCAATGCCTGGTGCCTTTATGGGAGGACAAGGGGACTATGTCATTACCTTTGAGCCCACGGCGTCGAGTATGGAGAAGGCAGGCAAAGCGTTTATCGTTGCTTCTCTAGGTAAGGAGAGTGGAGAAGTTCCCTACACCGCATATTTTGCCAAGAAGAGTACCATCGAGAAAAATCCAGAGCTCGTTCAAAAGTTTACAAATGCAATCTTTAAGGGTCAACGTTGGGTAGCAAGCCATACTCCAGAGGAAATTGCCAAGGCCATCAAGCCTCAATTTCCGGATGAAAACGATCAAATACTGGTGAGTGCTGTCAAGCGATATAAAGATCAGAACACCTGGAAAAAGGATCCTGCCCTTAATGAAAAGGATTTCTACCTCTTGCAACAAATCATAAAGGATGCGGGCGAATTAAATAAGATAGCTCCGTATGAAAAAGTGGTAACAAAACAATTTGCCGAAAAGGCGCTGTAGAAGAGCTAATAGTTAGGCTAAAGGGATTAAGCATTGAGCTTGATCCTTTTTTTATACTTATCAGAAAGTATAACTTCGTTCTTTTGAATCTTCTTTTAATTATAACGGTGTAGGTTAAGACGTCGGTGATCGATCACTCAGTCTCAAGCGTTCCAGTTCCAAAGTAAAAATTTTCTCCTTTAACTCTTGATTCTTAGTTCTGAAATTGTCGTTTTTAAGTAAAAGTTCTTCGACCTTATGTTCATGCACCTCTTTAACCTTCTGCATGGTTTCTAAAATTCTTCGTTGAGATTCAAGGAGTGTCTTATCCACTTCCAGCTTTTGAACTTCCTTGAGTTGCTGAATGTCTTTGGCATGGGCGCCCTTTAGTTCCTGCTCATGCTTGCGGATTGTTTCCTCCGATTCTATTCGGTGTTGCTTAAGGTTAGCTATGTTTTGCTGGGCTGTCCCCAATTCGGAATTGAGATGGGCAAGTTCTTGCTGGTAGGAAAGACTTTTACTTTGAAGGTCTGTGATCTCTATCTTTAGCGGATCCACCATAGCAGCTTTTAATTCTAGCTCTTCGAGCTTTTGGCTAAGTAAATCCACGGTCATTCGGTTGGTGCGATTGCTATCCTCTAATTCTTGATTACGTAAAGTAGTTTTGGTTAGTCGCTTTTCTATTTCTGATTGGGCAGTTGTCAATTTTTCAAGCTCTTTTGCTAAATTACTATTCTGCTTTGCTAGATCTTCTTGCGCTTCTTTATGTTGCGTCTTCTGGGCATCAAGGCGCTCTATATAGTCCCTTTTTAGATCCTGCACCTTTTGTAAGGATCCTAAGAAAATATTCTCCGCTCGGCTCAGGTGATATCTAATTTGCTGCATATCATCACTGCGATCAATCTCGCTTCCAGCCTCTAGTTCAGAGTAATATCGGGTCACCATCGCCGCAAATAGGTCTTTGTGATTCAGTCCGGTCTTCTTGGTTAACTCCTGAATTCTCTCGGTGACATCCGAGGTCGTTTTTACGGAGTAAGAATCGGGTTTTACGGTCAAATTTATGTCTTGGCTCATAATATATTCGCCCCTTAATGT
>DATMYU010000058.1:0-2350 GCA_035560775.1 Desulfosporosinus sp. | reverse complement strand
CCACTTTACTACACGTATTCCTACTACGTTCAAGGAATACCCTTTTTGACTTAGCAAAAAACAAAAGGCTAATTTACTATGGTTAGTATTAAACAAAACGCCTAAAACGCTCAAGTATCACACACCTTTATGTATGATACTTGAGTGTTTGTCCTCATCACGACTCTACTATTTCGCAATTCAGCAATCCCTCGATGGTTGCTTCAAATAACCTAATGGTAAAGAGCTAGAACTTACCTGACTTAAAAATAGAAACAAATAACCAAAGCAACATGAGTCCAGCCATTCCAAAGCCTATTTCGATGGCCGGAACCTGCCAAATCAAGATGGGCTGGCGAGCCAAAGCTGAAGCAATAATCAGTCCCATCATCACAATGCTAAAAGAAAGCAAAACAATACTAAAGGAAAGCTGATTCGTGATGCGGTCCAGTTTTCTTAGGAAAATATCAAGTTCTGGAACACTCACTTCCAGATGAATTCTTCCTCGCAACAAATCGCGCATTAAATCCTTCATCTGTTTCGGTAGATCCACGAGAAGATCACCATAATCCGAAAGGTTATGCCATACCCTCCCCGCCACTGTACTTGGTCGGTAGCGTTCTTTAAGAAGTCGAAGGCCAAACGGTTCAGCCATATCCATAATACTAAGTTCGGGATCCAACTTTTCTACGATCCCTTCTAAAATCAATAAGGACTTCGCAACCATAGTAAAGTCTGAGGGAATACGTATCTGATGTTTAAAAGCAACCACAAAAAGGTCACTAATCGCCTCACCAAGGCTGATGCGACTCATTGGAACATCCATATACTTTTCTCTTAATTCATCTACATCGTTATTCAGAAGCGGTAGATTGACATCATCTGGAATAATTCCTATGCGCAATATAGCTTTCATCATACTCTCAGTATTTTGGCGCATCATGGCGATGACCAGAGAAGCAAAATTATTTTTCATATCCAATGTAAGTCTCCCGACCATGCCAAAGTCGATAAAGGAAATCACTCCGTCGTTTAATAGAAAGATATTTCCCGGATGTGGATCAGCATGGAAAAATCCTTCTATTAGCATCTGATGGAAGAGAGCCTGAACAAGCTGTTCTGCTATTGCTTTTCGGTCATATCCCTTTCTTTCCAATGTCTCAAACTGATTTAGTTTGAGGCCTTCAACATACTCCATCGTAAGAACGGTTCGAGTGGTGTACTCCCAATAAATTGAAGGAATATAAATCTTGGGGTCATTCTTAAACTGCTTAGCAATTTTTTCGGCATTTCTGCCTTCAATAGTATAATCCAGTTCGTTACGCAACGATTTGGCAAACTCTTCAACAACATCTCGCAATTGAAGACGTTCCATCCGCTCCATACGGTGTTCTGCTAACGTGGCTAAGTCCAGCAGAATTTCCAAGTCCGTTTCAATCATGGCTTTGATTCGAGGGCGTTGCACCTTTACTGCAACCAACTCTCCCGTTCGTAACTGTGCACGATGAACCTGACCTATGGAAGCTGCCGCAATCGCTGCCTCGTCAAACGAAGAAAAAACCTCCTCTAGAGGAGAGCCTAGTTCTTCTTCAATGATTTGGCGCACTTGCGGAAAGGAAAAGGGGGGAACGTCATCTTGTAATTTTTCCAATTCATGAAGAATATCTTCCGGTATGACGTCTGCTCGAGTACTAGCAATCTGTCCAATTTTAACATAAGTTGGACCTAGCTCCTCAATTACTTGGCGTATCCGTTGCCCAACCGACATAGGATCAACCTCGTCCCTATCCGTGAAGAGCCGTTTGGGCAGAGAAAGCATATGTAAGAGCCCTATCTCCTCCACAAAAAAACCAAACCCGTGGCGTGCTAGGACCTTAGCTACATCCCGATATCGTTTAATATGGCGTATCCTTTTCCCAATCATAAGAAACTGTCCCCTTCATAAAGAAAGCTTGGCTAACGCTAATCCTACAGGCACCTACAAACTAGTACAGAAGAAGGACCTGAAAGATATTCAGGCCCTCTTGCCTTGATTACTGGATTACTGGATTACTGGATTACTTGTTTTCTAATTCCTGAATACGTTGTTCCAAACGCTCCAAATCAGCTTTTGTTGGGATATTCAATTCATTTAGGAGCTTCTCGAATTGTTCGCGAATTCTGACATTCAATTCTTTCTTCTCCGTTTCCCCTTTTTCAACCAACTCATGAATCAGGTCCTTAGATTCCGCAGAGGAAACTTCCCCTTTTTTAACTAACTCGTCAACCAGCTTCTCAATCTGTTCCTTGCTAACCACTGCCAATCCCAAACCGAGGGCCAGTCCTTTTTTGATAAGGTCTTTCATGTCGCTTCTCCCCCTTTGTGCTTTTA
>DATMYU010000057.1:0-5812 GCA_035560775.1 Desulfosporosinus sp. | reverse complement strand
TCCTAAGAGTATTGCTATTAGATGAGGAGGAAGTCTATTTGAATTCAAATTGGACACCGACAGCACGACACCTAATGGACAAACGATTGTGGATACTTGGTTATGTTTCCGAGGATTTTCAAGGTGATTTGCGCGCAATTGAATCACTTCGCCAACAGGGCTCCCGCATTGATGTTTATGCTGACTTTGCCTTTCAGCTCCAGCCTGATGGTCAGTTCACTGGACAAGTTAATAAACTTGCGCTTCAAGAGGCCATTGCCCGAGGTATCGCTCCCCTTATTCTCTTCCATAATTTTAACGGGAAAACGTTCGATCCGCTCCCCTTGCGTTCAGTTTTATCGTCAACTGCTTCACAACGAAGTTGCATACGTCATATGATGGATCTAATTCCTCCTACGGCAGCT
The DNA here is from genome assembly GCA_035560775.1 of Desulfosporosinus sp. Taxonomy (GTDB): domain Bacteria; phylum Bacillota; class Desulfitobacteriia; order Desulfitobacteriales; family Desulfitobacteriaceae; genus Desulfosporosinus. The sequence continues at coordinate 5,408 of DATMYU010000057.1, read as the reverse complement.
GGCGTACAGGTTGATTTTGAAAGCGTAGAAGGCTCTTGCCGGATTCCCTTTCTCACCTTTCTAGAATCCCTAAGAGCGACACTCCATGAACGCGGCTTACTTTTAACCATTGCCCTCCCAGCAAAACGTTCTGAGTGGGAAGCGCCAGGCTATGACTTTGTTGGGATTGGGCGATTATGCGATTCAATTACCCTGATGACCTATGATGAACATTTTTCAGGTGGTTCACCTGGTCCCATAGCAAGTTTACCATGGATGATCGAAGCGCTCGACTATGCTATCCGCTATATTCCACACGAAAAGCTCCTATTAGGTATTCCTGTCTATGGATATGATTGGTCCAACGAACCAACAAGTATGCTGCCAATGCGCGATATTTCCGAGTTAGTCGCCCGTACCAGGACACGCATCCTCTGGTCTGACCCTGCCGTTGAACCCTATTTCTATTATTGGCATGGACGTCTGAAACATACTGTATGGTATGAAAGTGAACTTTCCACAAAGATTCGTTTCGGTCTTGTCAAAAGCTATCGGTTGCGGGGCATTGCCATTTGGCGACTTGGTTATGAAACAAACCGTTTTTGGCAAGGTCTAACGAGCAAGCTTAAACGATAAGTTTGCCTCACCCTTTAGACACTCAATTAGAGCATCTTCAACAGAGGATGCTCTAAACTTATAATATACATCTACTTGTTCTTTAGCCAATTAACCCTTATTATTGAAATAGTGCTACACCCTCACACTCACTAGACTAGTGTCTGTACTGACTTGACTTGGATTAATAACAATAATGACAGCTAATACGACCACTACAAATACTGCTAGTGCCCGAAAAGGAGTGTTGATGACTTGTTGCATGCGTACAAAAGTCCGTTCGATGGTAGCCATACCCTCGCCTCCTCGCTCCTTTCTAGTGTATGAAATGAGGTGTATTTTGTGCTTAAACCCGAAGAACTTCTTCGCTTTTCTCTGTTTTCGTCTTTAACTCCTGATGATGTTGCCCCCCTACTCCCTCATTTAAAAGAGCGCCGTTGCCGTCGTGGGCAACTATTGTTTGTCGAAGGGGAGATTGGTTCATCTGTTTATTTTGTTCTTTCTGGGCAAGTTAAACTCAGCAAATCAACACTGACAGGAGAAGAACAGATTCTCGATTGGTGTGGCCCAAATGATTGTTTCGCCGAGGTTTTACTTCTTGAAAACGGTCCTTATCCAGTCACTGCCGAAGTTCTACAAGATACCACTCTTTTGGTCCTCCATAATGAATTAATGCCCCGCATTTTAGAAGCTAACCCAGCACTTTCTGTTGCCCTCATCCGCACATTGAGCCGGCGCTTAAGGCTTGCCCAGGAGTTCATTCGAATTCTAACCAACCGATCTACCGCAGGAATTCTTGCTGCCCTTTTCCTTCGCCTTGCGCAACCAGCCATAAATCCTGGACAACCCATTTTTGTAGATGCATCACTCACCCACCGGGATTTAGCCAGTATAATTGGGACATCTCGAGAATGTGTCAACCGAGCCATTAACGGTTGGAAAAAATCCGGAATTATAAAACTGGTAGATGATCGGTTAGAAATTATTAAGCCCCATGAATTAGCGGACTGGCCTTAATTAAACACCATTGAATTGGAGCTTCTGGTGCCTTCTAGTTGGCTTATGATGCGCCAACATTCTTCCCAGCTTATGTTCGACTTACGACGCCAGAAAACCATGGCGGCACGCGTTTTTTCACATTCCTGTTCGTTAAGCAAACTTTGGTTCGGCATCTCTCCCCCCCATGCTTTAATCCATTCCAGATAACATTGAAGTCGTTCCTTAGATTGGCTTTTCAAATACCGGATAGTATAAACACTTGCTAGCCAATGGATACCCTCACCTTCCCCATCCCTAGCATATACTTGCCCATCTAAGTCAGCTCCGGCAATTAATAGAAGCAAAAATAAAAAATGAACGCGCACAACCTGTCTCAATGACTCGGGATTAATTTGAGCTATTTCCGCATATCTACCCAACGGCTTAAGAAAGATCTTGACGGTGGGCTCCCTGAAAGTACAAATCCCAAAAGCTGCTAACGGGATTGGGTAAACATCCTCTAACCCACTCTCTTGTAATTGGCCCACTAACTCTCGTTCAGCCTGAACCAAACGCTGTTCTCTTTTTAAAAATTGCTCTGCTGTTTCTTTTAAGAAGGATTCCGCTTCTTTGGGACGTTCCGGAAGGGAATCAGCCCATTCACGCAAGCGAGAGCGCCGTGGCATTAGAATATCAATCAACGTTCCAGTTTCTTGGTGCAATAGTTTAAAGCTTTGACGTACGCTCTCTGGATCGCGATATAGCCCCCGCATTAAAGTTTCAGCTGCCGGGGGAATTTCCATAGATTCGTCAAACCGTACAATCACCTCTCCATTTCGTTCCGGGAACTTAAGTCCCATGGCCTTCTCAATCTCTAATCGCAATGAAGACACCACTGATCACCCCTTAGCCTTGTCTCTTGTTTCATCCTATGGATTCTGGTGATCATTCAGACCATACCCAACTTAAATTTGACCATTAATCATTGCTTTGTTAATATAAGTAAAATGACATCAGAAACGAGCTGACTAATATGTCTGATCGCACCTATCACGAATTCACTCTCGACCCTTTTCAAGAAGAGGCACTTGATGCCATCGATGCTGGAAAATCCGTCATTGTTGCGGCACCTACCGGCACTGGGAAAACTCTTGTAGCAGACTATTTAATTGAAAAGGCCATGACTGAACAATTAAGAGTAATTTACACGGCACCTATCAAAGCGTTGAGCAACCAAAAATACAGAGACTTTAAAAAACAATTTGGCGAAGATGCAGTAGGAATTATGACCGGAGATGTTGTGCTGAACCCAACCGCACCTCTTCTCATTATGACAACGGAAGTTTTCCGCAACCAAGTCATCACAGAAGACCCTAATCTTGAGAAGGTATCTCACATTGTTTTTGATGAGATCCACTGGCTCAATGACGAGGAACGTGGCACTGTTTGGGAAGAATCCATTATTCTTGCGCCACCGAAAATGAAGATCCTAGGTTTAAGTGCTACAATCGCTAATGCCAAACATTTAGTGGATTGGATCAAATCCATCCGCCATGAAGATGTTGCTCTAATCGAGGAAACCGAGCGGGTTGTCCCTCTAGAATACTTTTATTATACTAAAGATACTGGCCTTGTCGATTATGATCAGCTCTGGCATTATTATCGCCAAAAACTCAAAGATCGCATTAACGAGGAAAATCCTTTTGGCCCAACCACTCATTTAGACCTCATCCGCACCATTCAGCACGACCATCTTCCGGCACTTTTCTTTGTTTTCAGCCGAAAACAATGTGCTTTAAAAGCCATGGAATTAGCTATGATCGCCAATTATCTAAAATCGCCGGAGCGCCGAACGGTCGAAGAGAAATTCCTTCTGCTCTTTGGTCCAGAAGCGGACTGGTCGTCTTCGACACGTCAGCTCAAGCGTTTGTGTACCAAAGGGATCGCTTATCATCATGCTGGTTTGCTCCCCTCCCAAAAGGTCGTTGTCGAAGAACTCTTCTTGGAACGCCTGATTAAAGTACTCTATTGTACAGAAACCTTTAGCGTTGGGATTAATTATCCCGTCAAAGCGGTTTGTTTCGACTCACTCAATAAATATGATGGACGCAATTTTCGCCCGCTTGCCAATCATGAATTTTTCCAAATGTCCGGTCGTGCTGGTCGACGTGGTCTTGATAAAAAAGGGTTTTCGTTTGCCCTCGTCGACTTAGCATATATGGAAAAGAGCCCGCCACCAAAATTCCAATTAAATCGCCTTGAACCACTTACCAGCCAATTTAGGCTGACCTACAATACAGTTCTGAATCTTACGGCAACCTTAACTCAAGAAAAAATTGAAATTTACTTTCAGAAAAGTTTTGCCGCCTATAGCTACCGATTGAGCTTTGATCATCTTCACACTGAATTAGCCCAAATCCAGCAGCAACTTGAAGGGGCGCAACATCATCTTTGCGAAGAAGTTGGAACGTTCAACTGTCCCTTAAAACACCATCCTAAGCGAAAGGATTTAGAGAAACTCCGAAAGACATATAAAGCTTTAGGTCCCCGAAAGCAGACTCGGGTGTACGGACGAGAAATGGCCCGTAAAATTCGGGCATGGGAAAAGTTGTTATCCCAACCTCCGAAGAGTTGCCTCTCTGGGCGGCAAGAGAGCTGCAAGGATCAAAGCAAGACCTACTTAGTGATACAACAGCGGCATAAAGAGCTTCAAAAGGCATTAACGGGCCTTCCTGAAGAAAATGCCTTTCTCCACGAATTTGAATACAAAAAAAATCACCTCCGCCAAATAGGGTATTTACGCGGTGATGAACTTTTACCTCGAGGTACATGTGCAAGTCATATATATGTTCAAGAGCTCCTAGTTACCGAACTTATTTACTCAGAAGTTTTCCCTCAACTTGATGACGATCAACTCAATGCCTTGCTTTCAAGCATCGACTTCGAAGCGAGGAAAAATGATATGTTCCAGCGTGCTGCAGTCTTTGATTCAGCACCCGTCAAAGAAATCTTGGAATACATCCAAAGTGTTTGTGGGCAAGATGCCACTAGATACGACCCACGTGTCGCGGGAATTACCTATGCCTGGAGCCAAGGCAAAACGTTTGTTGAAGTTCAAGCTTTATGCAACCTTGATGAGGGAGATATCATCAGCGTTTTTCGGCGAACCATTGATCTCATGCGCCAGATGCGGGAGGCTATAAGTGATTCTGCGCTAAGAACTCGACTGAAAGTATGTATGGGAAAACTTGACCGAGATGAAGCAGCCATAATGGAACTTTAAAGTGTTAAAGAATCTGATAAAGAAAACTTGGCTGGCGCTCACGAAGACACTGTCTTCGCACGTGTTATCCTTCTTGTTAGCCGCAGGCGCCGGCGACCGCCTAGTTGCGCTTATACCACCCGAATTATGCTACCCAAAACTTATACTTTCTGTATAGGTAATGCTAAAAGGGAAAAGCAAATGCTTTTCCCTTTTAATGATTTTCTGATCAGTGACCTACTTTAAGCATATCATCTCAATACATAAAGCAGTTACTTTACAATTTCGAATTCACTTTTTGCTACTCCACAAATTGGACAAACCCAATCATCTGGGATATCCTCAAAAGCGGTACCCGGCGCAATTCCTGAGTCAGGATCCCCAACCTCAGGATCATAAACATAGCCACAAGCAGTACATTCGTATTTAGCCATTAAAATCCCTCCATTTCTTTATTTTGATTTTAAACAACAAAACAACATGTTATTCTAGTCATTCTAGCATTTTTTATTTATTTTTGCCAATTCATTCTTTAAATTTTAACGCTGTTGATTATCTTAAGGATGAATTATCC
>DATMYU010000056.1:0-2030 GCA_035560775.1 Desulfosporosinus sp. | reverse complement strand
TAGTTCGCTACCCCAAAGATAGGTGCCTCGGGGTCATTGTTTATGGCGATGATCACTTCAGAAGATGACATGCCCGCGAGATGTTGAATTGCTCCGGAAATACCACAAGCAAAGTAAATTGTAGGTCCAACTGTTTTTCCGGTTTGACCAACTTGATGTGGATAAGGCATCCAACCAGCATCTACTGCGGCACGTGAGGAGCCAACAGAAGCGCCTAAAACATCAGCAAGCGCTTGTATTAAGGCGAAGTTTTCTGGTTTACCCATACCGCGACCGCCGGAGACAATAATTTTGGCTTCATGAAGATTGACGGATGATCCAGCAATCTTAATAATATCAATAAGCTTTGTACGGATATCTTCCGGTTTCGCTTTGCTGGCTACGTTGATGATTTCACCAGTTTTTGCGTAGTCTGGAACAGGTTTCTTAAAGACTGACGGACGAACAGTACCCATTTGTGGGCGATGCTCAGGACACAAAATAGTAGCCATGATGTTGCCACCAAATGCAGGACGAGTCCAGGCAATAAGGCCAGTTTCTTCATCGATTCCCAAACCTGTGCAGTCAGCGGTTAATCCGGTTCTTACGCGACAGGCTACTCTCGGTCCAAGATCACGGCCATCTTTGGTAGCTCCATATAGAACTACTGAAGGTTTGTAGGTTTTTATCAAATCTTCGAAAGCCATGGCATAGCCATCGGTGCTGAAATTCTTAAGTTCAGGAGCTTCAACGAGATAAACCGTGTCAGCGCCAAAAGCAAAAGCTTCTTTCGCCAGATCAGCGACTTTATCACCGATAATTACAGCGGCCAGTTTTTGGTTCATCTTATCAGCCAGCATGCGGCCTTGACCGAGTAATTCTAGTCCGACATTACGTGGCTTACCTTCATACAATTCAATATAAACAAAAACATTTTTATAAGAGTCTTTGTCTCCAACCGCAACCACTTCTTCAGCTATATTGATAATTGCTTCCGACGGGCAAGAATCGACACAAGCTCCACAAGAAGTACAACCAACGTTAATAACTGCTTTGTCATCTTTCATTTCGATGACGTTAAATGGGCATGTCCCTTCGCAGGCGCCACAGCCAATACATAGATCTTCTTTAATTATTACAGCCATTCTTTTAACCCTCCCTTACACAATTTTTGCGTCTTTTAATCTAGTGAGAAGCTCAGTAACAGATTCCTTCGCAGTATCTTTTTTAATAATAATGGTATCCGAACGTTTCGGCGGAGAAAAGATTTTACTAACCTTAGTTGGAGAACCTTTCAGGCCAAGTCTAGTCTCGTCAACGTCAAGATCTGCCAGTCCAAATTCTTCAAACTTAGCTTTTTTGGCTTTCATAATACCCTTTACGTTTGGAAAACGTGGATCATTAATCGACCTGACGACTGTCATGAGCAATGGCAATTTGGCTTCGACAACTTCATAGCATTCATCTTGCTCGCGTTGAACCTTAACGGTATCGCCGTTAATTTCAACTTTTGAAACGAAGGTAAGTTGGGCAATTCCCAGTTGCTCGGCCATTGAAGGTCCGACTTGGGCCGTATCTCCATCGATGGCTTGCATTCCGCATATAATAAGATCGAACTTACCGAGCTTTCGTACAGCTGCAGCCAGTGTATAACTGGTGGCAAGGGTATCAGAACCGCCAAAGGCTCGGTCACTGACGAGAACACCTTTATCGGCGCCCAAAGCAATGCACTCTCTCAAGGCTTCTGTAGCTTGAGGAGGGCCCATGGTAACAACAGTAATCGTGCCACCATGTATTTCTTTCAGTTGCAAAGCTGCTTCAAGTGCATGCATATCAAAGGGATTTACAATTGCTGGCACGCCCTGACGCATAAGTGTATTTGTTTCAGGGTCAATTTTAACTGAAGCAGAGTCGGGAACCTGTTTAATACATACAATGATTTCCATTTGCTTGTAGCCTCCTAAATAAAATGTCGTCAAATTAATAAACGAGGGCACTTTTAGAATATGTGAATCAAAATTCAGATTCAAGAATAACACGAAATTTAAAAT
>DATMYU010000055.1:0-2406 GCA_035560775.1 Desulfosporosinus sp. | reverse complement strand
CCCTAACGCCTCTTTCAATACATCTTCGACGGTTTCCACCGCGACAATTTGAACCTTATTTTTAACTTCTTCCGGGACATCCTTTAAATCGGCAACATTATCTTTGGGAATCAAGACTTTGGTGATACCAGCACGTTCCGCGGCTATCAATTTTTCCTTTAATCCCCCGATTGGAAGAACAACACCCCTAAGCGTTATTTCCCCCGTCATGGCAAGTTTCGCATCTACCATGATTCCGGTAATTAAAGAAGCAAATGCCGTAAATAGGGCGATTCCTGCAGACGGCCCATCCTTGGGAACAGCTCCGGACGGTACATGAACATGTAAGTCTTTATCTTTAAACTGAATGGCATTCACAGGCAACCGAGATTTCAAAAGACTTAAAGCAATCCTTGCCGATTCCTTCATAACATCTCCTAGCTGACCCGTTAAGATGATGTGATCGTTTCCAGGCATTTCTGTTGCTTCGATAAACAGAATTTCGCCCCCCACTGGCGTCCACGCTAATCCAGTGACAACGCCCGGCGGATTAATTTCTTGAGCCATGTCATGTCTTGACATTTTTCTGCCCAGAATCTCCTCCAAGGCATCTACTTCAACAATATAAGGTTTTGCAACGGTTCCAAGTACAATCTTTTCCACGACACTTCTGGCAATGGCGGCCAATTGTTTTTTCAGTCCCCTGACACCGGCCTCCATGGTGTAGTCTGAAATGATTTTCTTTAAGGTTTCATCACTGATTTGAACATCAGCCTCCGTTAAGCCATGTTCTTCTAGTGCTTCCTTAACTAAGTGATTTTTACCAATGTGAAACTTTTCATTCGTTGTATAGCTTGAAAGCTGGATGACCTCCATGCGGTCCAGCAAGGGGCCGGGAATGTTTTCAAGTGAGTTTGCTGTTGCAATAAAAAATACGTTGGACAAATCATAAGGCAAATCCAAATAATGGTCTGTAAAGGTATTGTTTTGTTCAGGATCCAACACCTCGAGTAACGCGCTTGCTGGGTCCCCGTTATAACCCGTCATCAATTTATCTACTTCGTCTAAAACCATAACAGGATTCATTACACCAGCCTTTTTGATGCTTTGAAGGATGCGCCCGGGCATTGCACCTACATAAGTTCTGCGGTGCCCACGGATTTCAGCCTCGTCGCGGATACCACCCAGACTGAGTCTAGTATATTTTCGACCCAATGCTCCCGCGATACTCTTGCCTAAGCTTGTTTTCCCTGTTCCTGGGGGACCCACGAGCAAAAGGATAGAGCCCTGTTTATCTTTTTTCAATTGCATGACCGCAAGATGCTGTATGATACGGTCCTTTACTTTTTCCAGGCCATAATGCTTCTCATCTAGGATACGCCGGGCTTCTCCAATATCGACGAGTTTCTCCGCCTTCATTTCCCAAGGTAATTCTACAAGAAGATCCAAATAGTTTTGAATCACATTATAATCCGAGCTCGCAGGATTCTGACTTTCCAGTTTGCTTAACTCTTCTAATGAAGCTGAATGAATTTCTTCAGGCATGTGTGCATTTTCAATGCGGGTTTTATAATCCTTTTTCTTTTTGCCAGAGGCTGGTTCGTCTTCATTCAGTTCTTTCTGAATCTCTCTCAGCTGTTCCCTCAATACTGCTTCACGATAATTTTTATTTGCTTTTTCCGAAAACCGTTCCGACATTTCAATCTGGAGCTGAATTGCTTCTTTGTAATGCAAATAATAATCAATAAACGTCAAGCTGCGTTCCTTTAATGACGCTGTTTCCATCAAAGTATATTTCTCTTCCTTGGAGAAGGGAATAAACCGCGAGATAAATCCTATCAAAACATTAAGATCCTTTATCTCATCAATTGCTTTTACAATACCCTCTGACTCCCTGAATTTGGCTCCAATTTGATGAGATATATTTTGAATATAGGTCATCATTTCTTTCTGACCGTTTTCGTTGAGGTCGATGACTTCCTGCGCGGAAACTGTTTTTCCAGTGATCATGTTTTCGGCAATCTTGATATCCGATACTTCCACACGGTCTAAGACCTTAACTTGAACATGGTATCCTTTTTCACTGGGATTGACCTCTAGTACTTCAAGGACAACACCTGTTGTGTAGAAATCTTCCACGTTGATCTCATGTCGGTCCCTATGCCGCTTTAACGGCAACGCCACAATCTCTTGATTTTTGTCTCGAATCCAGGCCAGCTCATCCTCGCTGAAGCGGTCTATTCTTAACGGAAAACTCATTCCTGGTAATAAAACAAGATCTTCTATTGCTAATATCATATAAATCTTCTCCTCTTTCATAAATGAATGCTCATTTATTGGGTTTTAAATAGTGAAGCGAGCTATTACCCTCGCCCAATAACTAATAGAATCTTTTGAGACCAAATGACTATAGATCGGACTAGACTT
>DATMYU010000054.1:0-3045 GCA_035560775.1 Desulfosporosinus sp. | reverse complement strand
GTATTGATGTCGGTTCTATTTGTTACGGTGGGTCTCAACTAAATATAGTTGCAAAAGGCGTTCGATTAACGGGAAGTATCCCGTTTCTTGTGTTGCCCTTTGGAAAAACACCTAACAGACTGCTTCTATACTTCCAATCATTGATGCGTGACTTATGTGTGCTTGTCGCGTTGTTTTTATGTTGAGATTTTGCCCGCAGGAGCATTTTGCACTTTTTACAGGTGTAGTATGTTTTTCTGCGGGCTTTTTATTGATTAATTTTGTTATAAGGAGATGCCTAAATGAAAAATTATATAACTCTAGAATTTGACGAAATCCTTAAGCAACTTGCAGATAAAGCACAGTCTAATATTGTTCAAGCCCGCTGTCTCGCCCTTGTTCCATCATTAAACGAGGCGGAAGTAATACGGCGCCTAAACGAAACAACACAAGCCAAAAGAATTATAGAACAGATTGGAACTCCGCCACTTCCCACAATGACGGATCTGCAAAAGGTCATTGACCTGATAGCCATTGATGCAATTCTGATGCCTGATCAGATTGCCCATGTTTCATCCTTCCTTGTATCCTGCCGAAGAATAAAAGCTTACCTCGAGAAAGCTAAGTCGACAGATATCATCATCGCCTGGTACGGTGAATCAATCAACGAATTATCCGAGCTTGAAAATGAAATCGAGCGCTGCATCCGAAACGGTATTGTCGATGATAAGGCGTCAGCTCAGCTTGCCGATATTCGGCGACATACCGTTGTCACGATTGATCAGATCAAAGCAAAACTTGATGCACTACTCAGGAACAACAAAACCTGGTTCTCGGAGAGTTTTGTTTCCTTAAGAAACGGACACTATACTTTGCCAGTCAAGCGTCAACACAAGAACAATGTCGCCGGTTCGGTTATCGACCTGTCACAAACCGGCGGGACCTGCTTTATTGAGCCGGCATCTGTGGGCAGACTGCAATCAGAGCTGTCCGCACTGCAAATTGAAGAAGACAGCGAAGTCAGGCGTATCCTGTATTCCCTGACGGCTCTTATAAGCGATAGTCTTCCAACTATTAAGCAAAACATCGAGACCATGGAAACACTGGACTTTCTCTTTGCCAAAGGTAAGTTAGGTTTGTCGATGAAAGCATCGTCCGTCATCATTAATTCTGAAAGAAAAATCCTTATGATCAACGCCAGACATCCATTGCTTAATCCCGAAACCGCCGTACCTCTAAACTTTGAAGTCGGCTTTAAAACAAATGGCGTCGTTATTACTGGCCCGAATACGGGCGGCAAAACCGTTGCCTTAAAAACCGTCGGACTTCTCTCTCTGATGGCACAAAGCGGACTGCATGTTCCCGCCGAAGAAAACAGTATTTTTTGCCTGCACAATCTGGTGTTGTGCGATATTGGCGATGGGCAGAGTATTACGGAAAATCTATCGACTTTTTCTTCTCACATTAAGAACATTATCGAGATACTAAGGCAGGCAAATCTTGAATCACTGGTCCTTCTCGACGAACTTGGCTCCGGAACTGACCCGGCCGAAGGAATGGGGCTGGCAATTGCAATCTTAGATGAGCTGAGCGCCAAAAAGTGCCTATTTGTTGTGACAACTCATTATCCGGAAATCAAAGAATACGCGGCAAATAAGCCTGGGCTTGTCAATGCCCGCATGGCCTTCGACAAAGAGAGCCTTTTGCCGCTCTACCGACTGGAAATCGGAGAGGCTGGGGCGAGTTGCGCACTCTATATTGCGGAAAGGCTGGGTATGCAACAACACATGCTTATCCGCGCTCACCAAGCCGCCTATGGAAATTCAACCAATCAATACGAGGGTACGCTACAGCAAAGTAATCCGTTACCTGCTCAGGCCGCTATAGTACCCCAGATTGTCAAACAAGAAGTACCAAAGCCAAAAGTACCGTCTTGCAGCGAAACGTTCAATCTTGGTGACAGCGTAATTGTCTATCCTCAAAAAGAAACCGGCATTGTCTACGCACGTTCGAACGCTAAGGGCGAAATTGGCGTTCAGATTAAGGAAAAGAAAACCCTTATAAACCATAAACGGCTAAAATTGCGTATTGCCGCCAGTGAACTCTACCCCGCTGATTATGATTTTTCCATCATCTTTGACAGTGTGGCAAACCGGAAAGCCCGCCATCTGTTGGACAAAGGACACTATGAGGGGAATGTGATTGTTAATGAGTGGGATAGCAAATAAAGATAACTCACACTTGCCATTTGAAGCAAGTCAGTTTTACGGTGAAAGGAAGAATACGATGAGCATAATAATTCGTCTGGGAAACAAAAACGATTATCAAGAAGTAGAAAATTTAACGAGGGAAGCTTTTTGGGATCTCTATCAACCTGGATGTACTGAGCATCTGATTGTTCACAAAATCCGCAAGGGTTCCTCTTTTATACCCGAACTGGATTTTGTTGCTTTGCTGGAAGATAAGATTGTCGGAAATATTATTTATACCAAATCAAAGGTTGTGGACAAGGATAACAATGAGCATGGTGTGATAACCTTTGGTCCCATAAGCGTTTTGCCGTCTTTTCAAAAGCAAGGAATTGGATCAGCTCTGATTGCACATACAAAAAAGATAGCTCAAACTATGGGATATAGGGCCATTATCATCTTCGAAAATCCTGCCTACTATCACCGGTTTGGTTTTGAAAATGCAGAAAGCTTTGAGATAAGAACTGCCGAAGGAGCAAATTTTGAAGCATTCATGGCCTTAGAGTTGTCTAAAGGCGGTCTGCAAGGCATAACTGGAAGGTTCTATACAGATCCTGTCTTTGACGTCAATCAAGAGGAACTAGAATCTTTTGAAAAGAAATTTCCCTCTAAGGAAAAACACGTTACTGATACGCAGTTCAAGTAGCATCTTAGAAAGCTGCCAGACGACTACTGCCGCAACACAGAGCATTGAATTAGGATAACGTAAAAAAAACCAGCACGATTGCTGGTTTTTTTTACGTCAATGCACTGGTCTATTAAGCGCTTACCCTTATAAAGCAGATGGTCGGAATAGTTTTTACGGTATTATATATCC
>DATMYU010000053.1:0-5421 GCA_035560775.1 Desulfosporosinus sp. | reverse complement strand
CAATATTATCGCTTCTGTCTATGATAAATTCGGCTGGTTAGGTAATTTTATAGACATCCACTTTTTCGAATCCGTGGACTTCATACATGAAGGAAAACCAGACACCTTTATGAATTTCTACTGCCGGAAAATCACATTTCTATTGGATGTTTTAAAAAAATTTCAGCCAAATATCACAGATGACTCCATCAGAACTATCTGTGAGTATATATTGAACAATTCAGAAGAGGACTTAAAACTCAAGGTTATTGCAGAAAAATTTTATCTTAACAATACCTATCTGAGCAATACTTTTGCCGCCAAAGCCCATATCCATTTTAATAACTATGTCACTATGGTCAAAATGGCAAGAGCAGAATACCTATTTATCAATACAACGCTAAAAACCTATGAGGTCGGCTATCGAATAGGCTATCATGATATCAATTATTTTTCCAAGCTGTTCAAAAAGCAGCATGGCAAAAGCCCTGCAGAATATCGAAGTACTACTTATGATAACTATCAAATATAAGAACTTTCTTTACTGTTCAAGGTTATCCAAATACTGCTGCAAAAGTGTCCTATTGTAAGCGCAAAGCAGAGTATGCTTGATAACTATCCTTCACTTCAAGTCTCGGTATTCTGCAACAGATAACAACACGCAGGTATTGTATTTGCAGGATGCAATGGCTACGATAGCTGCCTTTACAGGTGAACCAAAACTAATTATGTTCTAATTTGCCATTTAATAGTCACTTAAACTATTACAAGCCACCGCCTGTGAGCGGTGGCTTGTTTTTTTTACCTTGTTAATCACTCACTAAATCACATCAAAAAGACACATCTGATCACTTTCTGGAATTCCTTTAAAGCAGCCAAATTTCCTAAGTAAATCGATACTAGCATTCCCCATCTTAGCCCGTTTCTTGACATCTTCTATGGAGTTGAAGGGCTTTTCTTGGGCTGCGTTATATAGACCTTCGGCTGCCACAGCTCCCATGCCGGATATGCTGTTGATGGGCGGCCTTAAGCCCTCCTCCTCAAGCAGAAATTTTGTGGCATGCGAATTGTATAAATCAATGGGCAGGAATTTAAAGCCCCTTTCGTACATTTCCAAAACCAATTCCAGGTCATCGTACATATCATTATCCTTAGGGGTGGCAAGTTTACCCAGCGCCTCGATTTCCTTCAACTTAGTCTTAACCTTTTCTTTGCCGAAGATCATAAATTCAGCGTCAAAGGCCTTGGCTCGAATGGTGAAGTAGGCTGCATAATAAGCCTGGGGTATGTGCACCTTAAACCAGGCTATGCGGAAGGCCATCATGACATAGGCAGCAGCATGGGCTTTAGGAAACATGTATTTTATTTTTCGGCAGGAATCAATATACCATTCCGGTACCTTATGCTCTCTCATTAAAGCTTCATATTCGGCCCATTTTTCAGGGTTCGCTAAAGCATTTCCTTTACGCACCAGCTCCATGATTTTAAAAGCCGTATTGGGCGGCAGGCCCTTTTGGATCAAATACGTCATAATATCATCCCGGGTACAGACAGCTTCACTTAAGGTCACGGTTCCCGCATCGATTAAGTCCTTGGCATTTCCCAGCCACACATCCGTACCATGGGAAAGTCCGGATATACAGATTAAATCGGCGAAGGCTTTGGGCCTTGTATCTAAAAGCATTCCTCTGACGAACTTCGTACCAAACTCCGGAATGCCAAAGGTTCCGACCTTGGAATTGATCTGCTCCGGGCTTACCGCTAAGGCTTCCGTAGAGGAGAAGATCGACATGGTTTCCTGATCATCCATGGGTATCGTTAAAGGGTCTACGCCGGTGATATCCTGAAGCATTCGGATGACCGTCGGGTCATCATGACCTAGGATATCCAGCTTTAAAAGGTTCGAATCAATGGAGTGATAATCAAAATGGGTGGTTATGATATCCGAATTGGAGTCATCGGCAGGATGCTGGACGGGGCAAAATTCAAAGATTTCTCGTCCCTTCGGCACGACGATGATTCCTCCCGGGTGCTGCCCTGAGGTTCTTTTGATCCCGGTGCAGCCTTTGGAGACTCTCAAAGTTTCTGCCTTGCTTACGGTACGGTTTTTTTCCTCATAATACTTTCTCACATAGCCGAAGGCTGTTTTTTCGGCGATAGTACCGATGGTTCCAGCCTTAAAGGTTGTACCCTTGCCAAAGATAACCTCTGTATATTTATGGGCCTTGGCCTGATATTCTCCTGAGAAGTTTAAGTCAATATCCGGCTCTTTATCGCCATTGAAACCTAAGAAGGTCTCGAAGGGGATATCGATGCCATCCTTCGTCAGCTTTTCTCCGCAAACCGGGCACACCTTATCCGGCAAGTCAAAACCGATTTTAACCCCATAATCGGAGAAGTCCGAATAGTGGCAGCTGGAACACCGATAATGGGCCTGCAGGGCATTGACTTCCGTAATACCGGCCATATAGGCAACCACCGAGGAACCAACCGATCCTCGCGAGCCGACCAGATAGCCATCCTCATTTGATTTCCAGACAAGCTTTTGAGCGATGATATACATAACAGAGAAGCCATTTTTGATGATCGAATCCAGCTCTCTATCCAGTCTTTGCTGAACAATTTCCGGCAAAGGGTCTCCATAGAGGGCATGGGCCTTCTCATAGGTAATATCCTTAATCGTCTGCTCGCAGCCTTCAATATGAGGCGGGCATTTCTCCGCTGAAATAGGACTGATCGGCTGGCACATATCGGATATCAGATTAGTGTTGGTTACGACCACTTCATAGGCTTTTGCAGCTCCTAAATAGGAAAATTCCTCCAGCATCTCCTCCGTGGTTTTTAAATATAAGGGGGCCTGATTATCGGCATCCTTAAAGCCTTGACCAGCTTCGAGGATTCGCCTGTAGATCTCATCTTCCGGATCCAGGAAGTGAACATCACCCGTCGCGACGACTGGCTTGTTTAGTTTTTCACCCAGAGCCACAATTTTGCGGTTGATTTCCTTTAAATAGTCTTTGTTGGGCACCTGCTCTGTTCTGACTAGATAATCATTGTTGCCGAGAGGCTGGATTTCTAAATAATCGTAGTCCTCAGCAATAGCTTTGATTTCCTCAGCGGATTTTCCCAGCAAGATGGCTTGGTAAAGCTCACCTTCACTGCAGGCACTGCCCAGGATTAACCCTTCAGAGTACTTTTTATAAAGGCTCTTTAAGATCCGTGGTTTTTTATAAAAATAATCTAAGTGGGAATAGGAAACCAGCTTATATAAATTCTTTAATCCCACATAGTCTTTGGCTAAGATGATGGCATGATAAGTTTTAAGCTTCTTATACTCTACCCTCTTGGCGTCTTCGTCGGAGCCAAAGAGATCGATATCCTCAAGGGTTTCTGCTCCCCGTTGCTTTAGCTTTTCAAGCATAGCATTAAAAACTTTGACCGTGGTATCCACATCATCTAAGGCCCTGTGAGCTACCTCCACCTTAAAGCCTAAGTTCTTGGCGATTCTTCCTAATTTATAGGTTTTGTATTCCGGAAAGAGCTCCTTGGCCAAGGACAAGGTATCCAAATAGGTGTAATCTAAGTCATAACCCAAGACCCTGGCATTATGCTTTAAGAAACCCAGATCAAATTCAGCATTATGGGCTACCAAAACGCTTCCCTCAATAAATTCCAGCAGTTTGGGAAAGACCCGGTCTATGGTTTCGGCATCTTTTACCATATCATCGGTGATGTTGGTAACCTCAACAACCCTTGCTGGAATCGGCTTTTCCGGATTAACAAAGCAGCTGAACTGGTCGGTGACCTTTCCGTCTTTGAGTTTCATAATTCCTATTTCCGTAATTTTTTCTGTTGCTGCTGAGAAGCCGGTCGTTTCCAAGTCCAACACGCAATAAGTGGTATCAATACTCTGGCCCTTGGCGTTGGTTACCGATGACTTTTTATCCGGTGCCAAATAGGCTTCGACTCCATAAATAACCTTCATGTTCGGATTATCTCTTCCTAAGAGCTTATGGGCCTCGGGAAAAGACTGAACCACACCATGATCCGTAATGGCAATCGATTTCATACCCCAGCTCATAGCTCTTTGAATCAGATCAGTAGCACTGGTCATGGCATCCATCTGGCTCATCTGCGTATGCATGTGCAGCTCGACCCGCTTTTCCTCTGCTCTATCCTGCCGCTGAGCCTTCTTCAGACCTGCTGTTTCTACGATGGTATTGGCAATAAGCTCAATTTCCCCAGAAAACTGGCTTAAACCTGCATTTCCAGCAAGCTTGACAGCCTTAGCCTTTTTAAGCCTGGCTACTATCTCACCATCTTCGCCGGGCTTGATAAATGCTTTACAGGTCATGGAACTCGTGCCGTCATATAAATCAAAGGAAATTAAGGTTTTGCCGCTTCTTAATTCCTTGGCTTCGATATTGGATAGCTCACCCTGGATAGCTATCCTTCCTTCATCCGGTGTAATGTCCGTAATTTTAATGATCGTGTCCTTGATACTCGCGTTTCTGCCTAAGATCAAGGAAGGATCGCCTTTTTTTCCGTTATTTTCCGGCTTTATTGCCCCAGCTTCTTTAGGTAATTCAGCGGCATAATGGCTTGGTGTGGCAGCCGCTTCCTTTTGAAGAAGCAGACTCTCCGTTTCTTGGGTAGCTTCTTGCAGCCTTTTTAATTCTTCAGTGCTTACATTAACATCATCCATAAAATTGATTTGATAGGTGGCGTCGTAGAGGTTTTTGATGGTCTCTTGGATTTTCTTATCGTAACCCCTCGCTTTTAATAAGTAGGAAACTGCCGTTTTAAACGTAAATTTGATCGAATGATTTTGGGCTATTTCATAGTCACAGTTTTTGAGCGCCCCATTTAAGACCGGATGTTTATCGGCCAACAATGACAAAATAGTTACGAGTTCCTCTTCTAAGGGCTTTCTCTGAGTTCCCTCAGTGTAAACGACCGTGATGATGGAATCGTCTAAGGCTAATCGTTCCCTTATAAACTGATTTAGGGATTCAATTTCTTTGGGTTCAATATATTTATCAGAGCTAATTGTCATCTCCAGGGTTTTCGTACGTTTCGTTAAGACCACTGCTTGTACAATAGCATTATTGAGGTTATCCTCTGCTTCATAATCACTAAAAATTTCACTTATTCTTTTCATGTACTTCGTCAGTTCTCCTAAAAATTTTTCTGGTAAAATTCGACACGACTTGGTATTAAATCGTGCCTTACCTTATCTTATCATCAATGACCTTCCTCTGAAAAGGTAAATTTTTTCAGAAAAAGGTCTTTTCCATTATTGTATTAATAAGCATTAAAACTTGATAAGACTGCGCGGCTCCACACGCACTTTCTCAAAGTTCAAAATATCCGAGCTCTGCCAAAACTCGTCCAAGGTGCAATATAAAATTCGCCATAAAATGTTCATATCCTGTTATATAG